>JAIESE010000016.1 GCA_019746225.1 Alphaproteobacteria bacterium
TCTCCGTCCACAGGGTCTTTCCCAAACGACCGATATTCTTCTCAATAAGGCCAGAAGCGGCGCCGAGAATGTGCGTGGTGGAGCGATAATTTTGTTCCAAGCGAATGGTTGTGGCGCCCGGAAAATCTTTCTCAAAGCGCAAGATGTTTCCAATTTCAGCGCCCCGCCAGCCATAGATCGACTGATCATCATCGCCCACACAGCAGATGTTGTTATGTCCTTGCGCGAGCAGGCGCAGCCACAAATATTGCGCCACATTGGTATCCTGGTATTCATCCACCATGATGTAGTGGAACTGGTCTTGATAGATTTTCAAAATTTCATGATGGTCTTGGAACAGTTGGATGCAGTAAAGGAGCAGATCCCCAAAATCAACCGCATTCAGGGTTTTGAGACGTTCTTGATAAAGACTATAGATGCGATCAATCCAATTCCGGGCCGGGATTTGGTCCAGTTTTTGAGCAAATTCAACTCGGTCTTTCTTCGTACTGATCACTGAAGCCACCATTCGTGGAGGATTCTTTCCCTCATCGATGCCTTCGGCTTGAAGAATTTGCTTGATGAGGCGTTGTTGATCATCTGTGTCCAGAATCGTGAAGTTAGGCTTCAAGCCAACCACTTCCGCATGGCGGCGCAAAATCCGAACAGCAATGGCATGAAATGTGCCCAGCCAAAGCCCTTCCGTTGGGAGGTTAATCAAAGAGCCAACGCGCTCCTTCATTTCTGCAGCCGCTTTGTTTGTGAAGGTGACGGCCAAAATTTGGGAAGGATAAGCAAGACAACTGGCGATAATGTGAGCCATACGTGTTGTCAAAACGCGTGTTTTCCCCGTGCCAGCGCCGGCCAAAATCAAAACAGGACCATTGATCGACTCAACGGCTACCCGTTGTTCAGCATTTAAGGCGTCCAAATAAGATGGCGTCATGGGAATCGGAACAGCAAGAGAGGAAGACACAGGTATTTCATTTCCAGCACATAATAGAATTTATCTTCGTTATTGATAGCAGGGTTGCTGGGGCTATCGCAACACACAAACGCTTTTGGGGGGGGTGGAGAGAATCTTACCTACAAATCAAATAAATTGTTCAACAGGAGGCAGTGGTCGATTTTGTTGAAGTAGAATCGTGCCCACCTGGAGTTCATTTCATTTTGTGAACTAAAATAAGGCTATAGCCGATTATCCAAGGTATACACCTTAGCGCCCGGAATCCAATAGGACGCGATTCCGGGCAAGAGAGTCTGAACACTGAGTTCAAGTTTTTAGTCGTCGATAAGCCTATTGCATCTGATTGTACAAAGTGTCCCAAAATCATGAGTTATTGGGCTTTGAGGTTGTTTTTATACAGTTATTTTTGTATATTCTATATGATAACCTTGTTTTTACGAGGGCTAGTTATAAGGAATCGCTGTTTTGAGTCTCTTGCTAAAATCAGCGCACTTATGCTTTATATCTTTTAAAATGTATTCTGGTTTTTCTTTTAGATTTATATTCATTTATTAGATTTATATTCATTTATATGAAAGTGGTTTGTTTAGCTAATTTGCTTTAACCTTAAGCTTGAATATGCTATACTTTTAATAGAACGTGATTTGTGATGATAATATATTTAGGGGGAATTGAATGAGTGATAAGAAATACTCAGGCATCTGGAGAGAGTCGGCTTTTCAAGCCCTTCTTAACTTTAATGAGGAGCTAAAAAAATATCCAGATTTTATTTTACTTGCTGAATATGCGGATTTAAGGGAACAAGGGCTGCGAAAACAAGCCTTTAATAAGTTAAATGAATTTATTATCGCAGCATCCAGTTTTGAAGAATCGAAGAAGCTCGAGCTTGTTCAGATTATTTGCCAAATGAAGTTAGGAAGCGGTAGGAATAGCTTTTTGCTTGATCCCCAGCCCTTAGTAACACAAGTCATAGTGCCTACCCTGAGGCAATGGATTGTAGAACAACCCAAAAATTTTGAGCCATTAAAATGGTTAGGATTATTTTTTTACCATTATAGTGATGACTCCGATGACAACCTCTATTTCACATATCTTGAGCAATCACTTGCCCTGAACCCCAAGGATGATGTCGTGAGAAAGGTACTTATTGAGCGTTATATAGACTATCTAGATTATGCTATGCATCATTTACTTGATGCCATTAACTTCGGGTATATTGGTGACCCTGCTAATGATCTTGAGCTTTGTCGGACGATCGAAGTTTGCATTAATGGTGTTCAAGATAAGAAAGACAAAGCTGCATTTACAAAAAGATTAAAAGAGTATCGCATGATGATCGAGGATTGGCAGGAATATATAAGAGCTAACGTTAAAATTAGCTTTGATGAATGGCGTGGTTCAAAAAAAGCTTAGCTACAAATGGACCACCTGAGGCGGGGCCTCTTTTTATGTGCCTAAATCGTGTGTTTTGGGATTCAAGGGTTTGTTTCTGATTAAATATCGAGGAATGGGAATAGCGTTTTTAATCCCTTCTTCTGCCGTCCCTTAATCACCTGATTTTTATTCCCCTCACCCCCCTCTTCGCAAGGATCATCGGGGACCCCTCCCACAAGGGGAGAGGTGAGAACAGCCCTAATTTATTTCAATTGTTTTATTGCTGAAGTCAATAATGTCGCCTTACATATTGCTTGGAGGATAATTCTTGTTTAAATAATTGTTTAGCCAAGCTATTGAGCCTTGCCGAACATCTGTGAACGTTTCTTGGGCTTTGTATAATGCTTGTAGAGTTTTAAAAAATGGCCACTCTTTGTTATCCTCATCAATTAACCAAAATCCCTCTGGGTTACCACTACCATCTTTTCTTGGTTTGTCATTATATATTTGCCAATATAGGATATAAGGCATATTCCTTTCTAAAAACCATACCAAAAGCTCACAATTTCTTTTGTCATGCTGTAGAGGGTTACCAGCTAAGTGGGCTGAAATAGCAAACTCACCAATAAACACTCTGGGGCGAGGAATTCCGGGTTTCTCTCCAATAATTCGGCATTCAATATCTGCAATAGACTTGGTTATCGTTCCGGGAGGATCATCAAATTTTATGGAATCCCAACTGGAATAAGATACGTAATCTACATCAGTACATGGCAACACGCAATTCACGACGCGCCTTTTCTTATTATCAATTGCCACTCGAACTTTATTCACTTCTGTATAGTGAAAAATTTTTGATTTTGTATGACCTTTCATATCTCTTCGAGCAGCATCAACAGCTTTTTGACGTATTTTCAACCAATCAATCATACCCTCAATGCTTTTGTCTTTCGGATCTTTACCCTCAGGAGCTAAGTACCCATCTCCTTCCCAGTGACCGACAAAAAATGTTCGAGGAGAATCAGCTCCATTTTTAAGTAAGCTCACGGCAAAATTATAGGTAGTTAGATACTCTATTTCTTTATTTTCTTTTGATAGCCCCTCTTTCCAATTAGCATTACAAGAACGCCACCAAAAGAAAAGCGTGGTAAAATCCATTTTCAAAATTTGATCGATACTTGAATTTTTTACAATGACCCCTTCTTTCGTCACGTCAGCCTTTTGATGATATATTTCTGTTACTGGTGGCTGTCCAGGAACAAGTTTAAGAGAGCGCTTATAATCAAAATCTTCGCTATAAACAGTTGTCTTGAACATTCTCGAGCCCATTTCATGAACTCTTTTTGCTTGTTCAATTCGACGATCTTCTTTCGTAAATTGGACCCTTGTCCCAAGCCCTTGAGTACCAATGATTTGTTCTTTAGGGGGAGGCGCCTCCGTTCCGTGAGTAGAAGATAAACATCCGATTATTGCGAGATATATAACTTTTTTTATCATGGAATTCTCCATCATATTTTTCATTGAGGTTATGTTTTATCATCATACGATGAACAAAATTGTTCTCATATTCTCAAATATGTCGCAGAGCAGTGCAGGTACAGCTTGGAATTAGGTTTCCGAGCAAACCATGCGAACATCGGCATGAAGTTATAAACTCTACAGGGCATACAAATCCGCTTTGACAAATCACTTCTTCAATAATGGGGTCGCCCCATAAATCCGAATGCATCAACTGTTCTGGGGCAAAATCAATTGGGATGGGTTTTTTGGACGTATTTCAAGGGTGAGAGTTAGACTAAGACGTGGCTTGAATCTCGTGCGATTTGCCGTCCCAGAATCACTTCATCCTGTGATGGTGTCTTAGAAGCAGAGGATTTGGCAACTTGTTTGTTAGTACCCACGATTATATTTAACTCATGTTGCAGTTTTAAAGGATATCTGCTACCCCTTTTTATGATAATTAAATTCCAATTTTAGAGGACTATTATGAGAGTTTCTTTTCTTTTATTATTTTTAGTATTCACTGTTTGTAATTTTACAACTTCTCAGCCGAGTTGGAGTATGGATGTAGAGGCTCATGTGAAAGATGTTGTTTGTAAGAATTATGTTTATTCAGCAACTCGTAATGGCAGGTTTGAGATTCGCTATTCAACGACCCAGAAGCCAGAAGAAGGCGCTCTTAAAGGAATGGATTCCGAACAGAACTTTATTGATCTGAGTGGTTCTGCTCAAGCAGGTATTACGATAGGAGAGATTCTTTTTGACGGCTCCAGAGAAGAAATTAGGGACAAGCTTTGGTCAGCTGTTCTTGATGCTCGTCAAAGTAGGGAACCTGCGCAAATAGGGCAATTGGCGAAACATTTTGAATTGTTAGGCTATGTTTCGGATTTACATCATATGTTGGATAGCTCTGTTGCCTTTTACACAGACCTTGCTTTTTGCTCACGAGACCTTGCTTTTGAGCCTAAGGATCTTCAACCCAAAACAGTTATTGCTTACGGAAGCTGGGCTAAAGAGCAGAAACTTTCAGATAAACTTTCAGAAAAAGTAGGATTACTTTGTTCTCATTATTTTGTTCATCGAGACAATGTTGGATCATGTTTTGACGAAGTTTTTAAAGAAATCCCAATGGGAAAAAAGTTTGATTTTATGGTGGATGGACTTGCCCGTTTGCTAGGGGTTATGTTTGATCGGATGCCACCAGAAGCAGTTGATGCAAAACAAGTATGCTTAGATATTCTAGGCAGGCTTTCGCGTGAAAGGCAGTCTTTAGAAGCCTATTATTCATTGCTCGAAAGGGGCTTTGCAGATAAAGCTGCTCTCAGCAAGGAAGTCAGAAAAAAACTCAATGATGCTATTGGTAAGGACCGTCGTTACCAGCACACCCTTGAAACAAATCGGGTCGCAGTAGAGGAATCCAACATTGCTGCAGCTTATAAGAAGGTTGCTCCCAGAGTGAAGGAGTACCTTGGGGGAGCTCAAGTTACGGATGATGAGCTGGTTAACATATTGTATGTTATGAATCAGGTAAGGGATCTTACAACTAAGAAACTAGGATCAAATCCTTCTGATGATACATTAGTTCAGATGAATTCAATAGCAACTGAGAATCTTAAGACTTTGATGGGGTATATTGCTAACAGAGACCCAGGTGGTTATGACCGTTTTACCACTGTAATGAGTAAGATGATAAAGATCAGTGAGGGGTCGAGCCAAGAGCAACACGGCGGTTAAAGGCTAAAGTATTCCTTGAAGGGCTCCCTGATATGGTTCAGGGGGCCTTTACAGATAAAGCGCGAGGCGGCGCCCTATCCCTCTTCATGTTATTAACGCATCGCATGTCACTTACGGATCACTTACTTTCATAGAAATGTCTTCCTCAAAACCACCATAGACACCCTTGTCATCCTTTCCAAATTAGAGTATTTTAGTAAAATTATGCGACAACAATATTAAAAGGAAGTAATTTATGAAAATTTCAAAAATCTTGACTGTGGCTATCCCCTTTACTTTGGTAGGATGTGACCTTTTTAATGATGATTCTGACAATTTTTATCCCGCGCAGCCGGCTCAGCCACCCGCACATGGTGCTCAAGCACCAGCCCCGAAAGCTGCCCCTAAACCGCGTCGGGCACCTCAACGTGCACAGGCACCAACAGCCTATCAGCCTCAAGATCCACAGCAGCTCGTAACACCTCAACCGGCACCAGCGCGGCCGGCTCGGTTTAACCCCCAATATTCTAAACCCAAACCTAGTCCTGAGACACCGACGTTCCAATCACCGAGAACGACGCCCTCTTCACCCCAGGGTCAACCAACATCGGGTAGTGCGCCTTCCTCGCCGCCTCTGCCGCCAACTTTGCCAGCGCCACATCCCTCTTCTCCGGATCCAGACTGGAATCCAAATGAAGGACATATCGTTAAAGCAGGAGAGCTTGTGATGGAATTAAAAGGGGAGAATGGCGGCGTGGTTCCAAAATATGGTGCCATGATTTCCCATATTCAAACCAAAATGAATCTTAACGCGCACCAAGCCGAAAAGGTTTTGGAGGAATTAGGGATCGAGAAGTCTTAAAAACTAAATTCTTTAGATCTTTAATTGAACAATATAAAACCACCGTTCTTTGGGACGGTGGTTTTTTTTGTGTAGAATTCTAATGACTTGTCTTTTTTAAGAAATTAAAGTATGAATAAGTCGAATTCTTCAAAATTACCATATAAAAGGATCAAAAAAGTGAACTGTTTAAAACTAATAACAAGTGTAATTTGTTTGCCGCTGTCTCTAAGCTTAACAGGTTGTGTCGCAACCTCAGTCCAAAGAACGGACCGTGTATACACGCAATCCATGACCCGCGCGCAGATTCAGCAAGTTCAGGTGAATCAACAAATGAAGGTCAAACAAAAGCAAAAGGTTGTGCAGAACAATCACCATACAAATACGGTATATGTGAATCAACCTATTCCTTCACAACCCTATCGAGCAAACGTCCGTCAATCCTACGATTCCTTTGCAGCGCCTGTTTTTACGCCTCAACCTCGTCAGAAGGATTATGGATATCAAGAAGATGAATTGAATCGTCAACACACAGAATATGCTCAAGTTGAGCAGGCAAAGAGGAATTCATATGAGACTTATCACCAGGACAATGAGCGTCGTCAGCGAATAGCAGCTGAAGAAGAGCGCCAAATGGAACAAGCTCGTAAAAACTCATTAGTTACTTATGCCCAAGAAGAAGCGCGCCGTCAGCAAAACGCTGCCGCAGAAGCACAAAGCACACGACGGGCTCAAGAAGATTCTATGTTAGCAGCAGAACAATCCCGCCAACACGAACAACAACGTGCTCAAGAGCAAGCAACACAAGCAGCAGCTCATCAACAGGCCCAGCAACTAGCCGCTGCGGAAGAAGCACGTCAAGTGGCATTGGCAATTGAGGAATCTAAACGCACCCATGCGGAAGAGGAAGCAAGGCGACAACAACAAGCGTCAGCCAGTGTGAATGATACCCCTCCCGTTCAACCAACCAATTCCCCAATACTTAGTGAGTCGTTAAAATAGGGGTGGTCTATAGGTGAGCCGAACACGTTACCAGAGCTATCCACCATAAAGTCATCTCTCATTCGAGCGGTGTCAATCATTCTCCAGGGTGTTCTCCAGGGTAAATGTATCCAACACATAAAAAAACCACCGTTCTCTTATAAAGGACGGTGGTTTATGGATGGCCTTGATAGGGAAAGAATCTATTTCTTCAGACCAATATCTCCGAAACGCTTGCTGAATTTGCTGATTTGACCAGCGGTATCCATCAATTTTTGGTTAGCCCCAGTCCATGCAGGATGAGACTTTGGGTCGATATCCAATTGCATCGTATCACCTGGTTTGCCCCAAGTGGTCCGTGTTTTAAAGGTTGTGCCATCAGTCATGACAACATTAATTTCATGGTAATCTGGGTGAATCTCTTGTTTCATAGTCTTCTCTGTCCATTTGATAAAGTTCTTTATTTCGTGTATAGCCTAGAGTGGGGGTAATATGCAATGATTTTGTAAAGAAGGATGAGGTTTTCCACAATATGACCCCAGAGACACCATCGACCTTAAAACGAGCGACCCCCTGGTTTGATACGGATCAAGCCAAGAGTGGGATTACTTTGCGTATTGGGGGTGCTTGGATTTGCAACGCCATAGGGGCAATGGAACAAGAAATTCAAAGCCACATCGGTAAAGCTCTTCCCAAAAAATTGCCCATAGAAGTCACCATTGAAAAAGAATGTGAGATGGATACGGCAGGTGCTTGCCTGATAGCCCGGGTCATAAAAGGGTTAAAGAGCCAAAACCGTGTTGTCAACGTGACTATCCTGTCGGCGTCACCTTTTTTGAATCACTTCCTGACGTTTGAACCAGCAGCTGAGCCCGTATTGCATATTAATTGGAAGACGAAATGGCTGGAGAATCTTGGACGTCAGACCCTTGTATTTGGCAACACTTCCTTGAAAATGCTCGGATTTTTTGGGGAAATTCTCGTAACATGGATGAGGACACTCAAGTCGACTTGCGATCTTCGGTGGGTGTCGGTTTTTCGTCACGGTGAAGAAGTTGGTGTGAAAGCACTTCCCATCATTGGACTTATTTCTTTCTTAATCGGAATGGTTTTATGCTATCAAAGTATCAATCAATTACGGCGGTTTGGCGCTGAGCTTTATACCATAGATTTTTTGGGTGTTTCCATTTTACGGGAAATATCAGTCCTTATAACGGCCATTGTTATTGCGGGGCGCTCGGGAAGTGCATTTACGGCACAAATTGGCACAATGGCTTTAAATCAAGAAATAGATGCGATTCGAATGTTGGGTCTGAATCCCATCCTTGTCTTGGTTATTCCCCGAATTCTGGCAATCCTCATTTGTTTGCCTCTGCTCGTGTTTTTCTCTATGATGATGGGGTTGTTGGGGGGTATGGTCTTGACGAGTCTTATTATTGACGTAACACCCCTTCAATTTGTTACCCACCTCCAACGGGCTGTTTCATTAAGCACTTTTTGGGTTGGCATGAGCAAAGCGCCCATGTTCGCTGTGATCATTGGTCTTGTTGGATGCTTCCGGGGACTTCAGGTGAAAGGAAGTGCGGAAAGCGTAGGAAAGATGACAACCCAGTCTGTCGTTGAGTCCATTTTCCTTGTCATAGTCTGCGATGCCCTTATGTCCATCATATTTTCTTATCTTAAGGTTTGAGGTCATGGCGCGCACCATTATAGAAATTAAAGGCCTTAAAACTCAATTTGGCTCTCAAGTCGTTCATAAGGACTTAAATTTAAGCGTTTATGAGGGGGAGGTCTTGGGCATCGTTGGGGGATCTGGAAGTGGTAAATCTGTTTTGATGCGCTATATGGTTGGGCTAGATCCCCTTCAAGCAGGGACCTTGACCTACTATACGTCTCCGCCGTATCCTTCCTCTCAAGTAGGTGTTTTATTTCAGGCGGGCGCCCTTCTTTCTTCTTTGACGGTCATTGAAAACATTATGATACCGTTGCTTGAGGTTGCTCATCTATCGTATGACTTGGCGTATGAGATTGCTTGTGACAAAATTATAAGAGTTGGTCTGCCAAGTTCAGCGGCCCAAAAACTTCCCTCTCAGCTTTCTGGAGGAATGATTAAACGGGTGGGATTAGCTCGGGCATTGGCTCTTGATCCGGCCATTGTTTTTTTGGATGAGCCCACATCAGGGCTTGACCCCATAGCAGCGGCAGGGTTTGATAATCTTATTAAGGAATTGCAAAAGGAATTGAAAATTACAGTGGTTATGATTACACACGATCTTGATTCTCTCTTTGCGGTTTGCAACCGAGTTGCTGTACTCATTGACCAACATGTCACGGTGGGAACCTTAAAAGAAGTCGCCAGCATTAAACATCCTTGGATTCAAGAATATTTTCATGGACCACGAGGGCAACATTTGTTTTCAGCGAGGGCTAAATAATGGAAACGAAGGCAAATTATACGCTTGTAGGAGCGTTTGTTGTATTTAGTCTCGTTGTTATTGTTTCGTTTATCTTATGGGTTGCTCGTGTAGACTTTTCTCGAAATGCAACGGAATATGATGCATATTTTTCTGGTTCTGTCACCGGGCTGAAAGAGGGCGGAACCGTTCTATATCGGGGTGTGCCTGTTGGATCAGTCAAGTCCATTAGATTGGATCCTAACAATGTGGAAAGAATTAAAGTGACCATCATATTGGAAGGTGGGGTTCCGATTAAAGAGGATGCTTTTGCCTCCCTTGAAATGCAAGGTATTACAGGGGTTGCCTACGTTCAATTAAATGGGGGGACGAGTAATTCGCCGTCCCTAAAACCAAAGCCTGGTCAGCATCATGCTGTTATACCTACAAAATCTTCGGTCTTTGAAGAAGTCACGGCATCCTTGCCAACGGTCCTTCACCAAATCTCCAAGACTTTCGAGGAAATCCGCCCCTTGTTTGACGAGGAGAATCGTAAAGCATTTGGCGAAAGCTTGCAAAGCATTCATAGTATTACAAAGGCCCTGGCGCCCGTTCCTGGACAGCAAAGCGATCTTCATGACACGCTCTTGAGCATGAAGGAGGGTATGAAAGAATTTAGAAGTATGGTTAATGAGATGAAATTGGTTCTTGCCGATAATCGTAGTAGCCTCTCAAATTTTACGGCGACAGGCTTACCGGCTTTGACGCAATTTTTGACCGAAGGAAAAGATGCTTTAACTACCATACGTCGTGTTGGAGACGCGTTAGAGCGCAGTCCCGCACGCTTCTTAAATAATGATCCAAGACAGGGAGTCAAAGTTCCATGAGATTTAAAGTACTTTTTAGCTTGAGTGCCCTCACTTTATCCGCCTGCTCTTTGTTTCCTTCGGCGGGAGAGCCTACCAAAAAATATACCCTTGGCACTCTTGCCAGTGAATCCCCTGTGGCGTCTTCTGCTCATTCACGCGCTCACCAATTGATTGTGGATTTGCCGAACCTTTACCCTCCCATAGATAACACCCGTATTGCCTTGAAGCCGCAAGAACAGACGATTGATTATTATGCGGATGTGGAATGGGCGGATCGCTTGAGTGCTTTGATTCAAGAGTCGGTCATCTATTCCCTTCAAAATAAAACAAGCCTAAAAGGCGTGAGTCGCCCAACCGAAGGCATACATGCGAATTATGCTTTGAAGATTGAGGTCAGGAAGTTCTTTACAGGTCACCCTGTTCAAGGCCAGTCTACGACGGCTCAAGTAGAGTACATGGTTCTTTTGGTGAAGATGCCGGAACGCACCGTTGTGGCCTCTCGCCAGTTCACCCATGCCCAAACAATTCCTGAAAATTGCATGGATGCGATTGTTAAATCTCTCAACACAGCTCATCTCGAAGTCTCAAGAGCGATGGTCAGTTGGGTTCTGGAGCATGTACGATAAAAATTCCTCACCCGAAAGACTCTGAGAAGTTCGAAGGCGTCACCAACGACGATTTGTTGATCGGGGGGAGGTTAGCAAACGAGATGAGATTGGAAACTCTGTTCCCTATATTAGATAGTTACTTCTTGCTTTAGAATTCAGTAGCTTCGGTCCTCGATCCTTCATTTTATATATTCAAAATTAGCGTATTTATACGGTATTGCAAAAATATTTTTATATATTACATTGAGATACTCCTGTCACATGTATTGTATTTATTAGGTCTAAAATTGCCTTTTAAAATGGAGGAATTCAAAAATGCATATCTCTAGATTCATATGCTTTTTGGTTATAAGTGCCCTATTTTTAGATTCTCCGTCAAAAGCTGCAGAATACAACAGACTGGCACCAATTCATCCGTCTGAGAAAAGTGCTGTAGTTTTAGCATCAGAATGGGCACACAAATGTGATCTTGCAGATAGAGATTTTTTAGAGAACATTATAGACCCGGCGTTTAAGAACGATCTCAAACTCATTGATTTTGCCGCCAAGCTTTTAGAAGGCTTTAAGTGTCAACGCAGTGTGGGCGACGGAAAATATGGTCAGGAATTTATACCTCACCATGAAGTTCTTATGCAATTGATGAAAATTTCAAAAGGAAAGGTTGTTTGTGAGCTTGCAGCAGGATCGGGAATCAATAGTATATTTTTAGCCCTTGGTGGTGCAGAAACTGTCTATGTAAACGATATTGTTCAATCTGAAATGGACGCCCTGATTAATCGAATATGCAGCTTGTCTGAACAATTTAAAAGTAGAATCAAGGTTATTCCTGGTGATGCGTTTTCTGTGCTTAAGGACATTTATGGTACATGCGATATCGTCTATGCTCGAAACTTCATTCATTTATTTCCAAAATCTGAAGTTTTAAAGTTTTTCAATCTATTAAAAGACATTGTGCGCCCTACGGGTGGGACGATTGTTTTGAGTGCTCACGGTTCGAGAGAACGCATAACAGGGGTCTGGGATTCAAACGTAAAGAAAGTTAGTGGTTATAGCTATTGTCGTAAAAATCAAGGCCGACTTGATAAAGAAATAAAATACACAGAGTCTGAATACATAAATTCTGATGTAGACCCTCTATCCGTGGAGATCTACGAATTCCAGCTTGTAAACGAAGTTAAATCGCGTAATAAAACAAAGCAGAGATTGGTCTGCCTAAGGAATAATAAATTACAGGTAAGGAATATAGATTTACCAGCGGATGTGAAAACTTTCATTGAAAAATACGAAAAGAATATCTCTGAAGATCTGAAAAAATACACAGAGGAAAAAAAACAACCGGTATTTAAGGTTTATAAACATTCCAGTAGATTTTATACACCTGAAACTCTTTATGAGGCTTGCTTGGAGAATGAGGCAAAGCCATTAGCAGCTTTCCTTTCAAACCCCGTAACGGGACATGTTCAACGGGAAAATAAACCTATTAGTAATTATGGCGTGACAGTCTTTGCTAAAGTGAATTTGTCTAACTTGGAGAATGGGGCAGAGCCATTCGCTGCTTTTCTTTCAAACCCCGTAATGGGACGTGTTCAACGGGAAACTGATCCTATTGGTGGTTATGGCGGGACTGTCTTTACTAAAGTGAATAAGTGCTGTGCACCCTGTCTAAGATGCATATTGCTATAGATATTCTTGTGGGACTTAAACCCCCATGACGACGTATACACATTGTTAATCATTCGCCCTTAAACTGAGGAGGGAGTACCCTCTATTCATAGGCTGCAATGATGAAACGCCCGCTTCGTAAGGTTCATTTGGACGATAAGTATACGCTTGATTCTGGGCGGATCTATATTACTGGCACACAAGCGTTGGTGCGCCTTCCCTTGATGCAAGCCCGCCTGGATGAGGCCCAAGGTCTCACCACGGCAGGATTCATTTCAGGATATCGTGGCTCCCCTCTTGGTGGTTTCGACCAAGCTTTATGGAAAGCAGCCCACCATTTAGAGACCCATCGCATTCACTTTCAACCCGGCATTAATGAAGACTTAGGCGCAACCGCCGTGTGGGGAAGTCAGCAGATTTCATTGTCTCCAGGAGCTACGGTTCAAGGGGTTTTCTCCATGTGGTATGGCAAGGGCCCGGGTGTGGATCGCTCAGGTGATGCTTTGAAACATGCAAATTCGGCCGGGACCAATCCCTACGGCGGCGTGCTTGCCTTGACGGGTGATGACCATGCTTGTAAGTCCTCAACGTTGCCTCACCAAAGTGAATATGCGTTGATGGATGCTTTCATTCCCGTGATCTACCCCGCCACGGTTCAAGATGTGCTGGACCTTGGCTTAATGGGGTGGGCGATGTCGCGCTATACCGGTTTGTGGGTTGGCTTCAAAATGTTGTCAGACACCGTTGATACAGCGGCCTCTGTGTTGGTAGATCCCGCTCGATCAAAAATCCTTCTCCCCAAAGACTTTGACATGCCCGCGGATGGTGTTAATTTCCGTTGGCCGGACGCACCCGTCGACCAAGAACGGCGTCTCCATGAGGTGAAGCTGAAAGCTGTGCCTTATTTTGTGCGCGCCAACCAGCTGAACCGCTGCGTTTTTCCGGAAGGGAAGGGGCGTTCCCAACCCCGCTTTGGGATCATCACCGTTGGAAAGTCTTACCTCGATGTTCGCCAGGCGCTTGATGACTTGGGAATTGATGATACTGCGGCTTCTGCGCTTGGTCTTGCCGTCTTTAAGGTCACCGTGAGCTGGCCGCTGGAGCCCACCAGCATTGAAGATTTTTGCCGCTCCCTTGATACGGTTCTGGTGATCGAAGAGAAGCGTCCCCTTATTGAAAATCAAGTAAAATCAATTCTTTATCATCTCCCAGCTAATCATCGTCCCCAAGTCTTGGGCAAATCTGATGGGACGGGTAAGCCGCTTCTGCCCACCACCTATGAGCTCAACGCCACAAAAATTGGCGGGGCCATAGCCCATTGCCTCAAGTCGTTGTCCGGTTTTGAGCGTTTCGAGGGCGCCTTCCAAGAGGCTTTGGAAAGGGCTCATCCGAAAACCCCCTTCAAGGAGCATATTGCCCGTCTGCCCTATTATTGCTCAGGCTGTCCCCACAACACGTCCACCCCCCAATTGCCCATGGGTAGCCGGGCGGTAGCGGGGATTGGGTGTCATTATATGGCCACCTGGATTGCGCCTCAGCATACCAAGACCTTCACGCAGATGGGGGCGGAGGGGGTTCCCTGGATCGGGCAGGCGCCCTTCACCACTGAAAACCATATCTTTGCAAACCTTGGTGATGGCACATATTACCACTCTGGTTCGCTGGCCATTCGGGCGGCCATCGCGGCAAAAGTCAACATCACCTACAAGATTTTATACAACGATGCGGTCGCCATGACTGGTGGACAATCTGTCGATGGCCCTCTCACAGTTTGGGGTGTGAGCCAGCAAGTTTATGCGGAAGGGGTTCGACGGATTGCGGTGGTCACAGACGATCTGGATCGTTATCCTTTGGGCGCCCATTTTGCCCACGGAACCACGATTCATCATCGGGATGAACTTCAGGTTGTCCAGGAAAACTTGAAGAACTGGAAAGGGACATCTGTTCTGATCTACGACCAAACTTGTGCCCTCGAGAAACGAAAAAGACGCAAACGCGGCGCAATGGTCGACCCGAACAAACGCATCTTCATCAATGAGACCGTGTGTGAAGGCTGTGGTGATTGTGGCAAGAAATCGAACTGCCTTTCCATTATTCCCCGGGAAACGGAATGGGGAGTGAAGCGCGCCATTGATCAAAACCCCTGCAATAAGGACTATTCCTGTGTGAAGGGCTTCTGCCCAAGCTTTGTGAGTGTCATCGGCGGGACTTTGCGAAAGCCCAAACCTACCTCTTTTCCGGAAACCTTATTTGAAAAGCTCCCGAGCCCAAAGCCTCTGGTATTGGATAAGCCTTACAGTATCTTTGTGGCCGGCGTTGGGGGAACGGGCGTCATCACCATCGGGTCCTTGATTGGTATGGCCGCTCACCTCGAAGATAAGGGATGTTCCATTGTGGATATGGCGGGCCTTGCGCAAAAGGGCGGGGCGGTTGTCAGCCACATCCGCATCAGCAAACGCCCAGAAGATATTCACGCAACGACCGTGAGCACAGGGGGCGCAGATCTTCTTTTGGGCGCTGATCTTGTGGTGAGCGCTGGGGCCATTGGGATGGATAAGATTTTGAAAGGTCGCACCCAAGCGGTTGTGAATACCCATGAGTCTATTACAGGACACTTCACTCAAAATCCCGAAGCACTGATTCCAGGGGCGGCGATGCAAGCTGATCTCATCAAAGCGGTTGGAAAGGCTCAGACACATTTCGTGGACGTGACCAATCTGGCCAAAGCGCTTCTGGGGGATACCATCACCACCAATGTATTTTTAGTGGGCTATGCCTATCAGAAAGGATTTATCCCCGTCTCTCACGAAGCCATCGAGGAAGCGATTCGCCTGAACGATGTGGCGGTTCCCTTAAATATTCAAGCCTTCCAGTGGGGACGCCTTGCAGCGGTTAATATGAAGGTCGTAGAGGACCATGCGAAAGCAGAGCTGCCCGTTGAAGCTGATCGTATTTTGAGCACTTCCTTCGAGGAACAAACCCAAAGGCGTTATGACTTTTTGGTAGAATACCAAGACAAGTCTTATGGAGATCGTTACCTGTCTTTCATCCAAAAGGTCGCCCGGGAAGAGAGGTTGCTTGGGTTGAGTGGCCTTGCTGAGATTGTGGCCCATACCTACTATCGCCTCTTGGCCATTAAGGACGAATATGAAGTCGCCAGGCTCTACACGAATGGGGACTTTATGCGTCGTTTGACCCATGAGTTTGAGGGGAACTTCAAGCTTCAATTCCATTTGGCCCCCCCGTTGATTGCTAAGCGTGACCCCCACACGGGCGAGTTGCAGAAAGCGACGTATGGACCGTGGGTCTTAAAGGTTTTCAAACTTTTGGCAAAGGGGAAACGATTACGAGGGACAGTCTTTGATATATTTGGATATTCAAAAGAACGCCGCATGGAACGTCAGCTCTTGGTGGATTTTGAAATTGCTATGGGTAAGGTTTTGGTCCAATTAAATCCGAAGAATCATGCCGTTGCTTGCGAAATTGCGGCGTTGCCGCAAACCATACGCGGCTTTGGTCATGTGAAAGAACGCAACCTCAAAGCTGCCAAAGCTGCTGAAGAAAAGCTGTGGCCAAAAATGGACCGGGCGTGAGGGGTTTATGATGATTAATAAGTTAAATAATACAATTAGTTACCCTATTTCTATGATTTCTCGGGGGTAGACTCTGTGGCAAATGGATTTTTAATGTTTGAAGTGTCTTTGCTTGAAAGAGCTTTAAATACATGGATCGCTACGTCGTTTCACTCCTCTCATTATCCTCCCTGTACTTGGTTGTCCAGATAAGGACATTAAGGCATATATTGTAAGTTTAGGATTTCAAAATGTTTCACAAAATTTTTTTTTAAAATATAAATTTCCTAAAAATTAACAAATAATGAATCCACTATATTGAAATTTGATTAACGAATACTATATTTCCAATTATAGATATATGTAAATAGATGTGAATATTTCTCAAAAATATTTTAAATGAGGAGGCTAACATGGCGACAATTACAGGAACCAATGGTAATAATACGCTGAGCAGCAGTCTAAATGGCGACGTAATTTTTGGGGACTCAGGAAATTCCTCAACTGTAGATGGCCCAAAGCTGAGCAGTGGCAAGGTGGGTAGTGATAAAATCATTGGCACAGGTAATAACCAATCTTTGTATGGAGATGTTTATACTCTGACAGGGACTGCCCAGGCTGGTAACGATACCATAGAGGCTAACTACAGCGTCCAGGCCCCAGTAGGGCCTCTTGTTTTGAATCAAAATCTTTATGGAGATGCCAACACTATTAATTTGACTTCCATAAGTGACAATGTCAAATGCGGTAACGACAAGATGGAGGCTGAAATCAGCGTACATCATACGACTTTCGCAACAAACGCGACCCAGACCCTCTATGGCGATGCGCAATATGTGGGGTACACTAGCTCACCTATTTTAGGAAGGGTCACCTTCGGCGACGACAAGATGGAGGCTGAAATCCATGTGCACGATACGACGGCAGCGACAACGGTGACCCAGCTCCTCTTGGGCGATGCGCAATATGTGGGGCTCTTATCATCACCTATATCTGGTACGGTCACCTTCGGCGATGACAAGATGGAGGCTGAGATTTCTGTGCGCGATACGACGGCCGTGACAGCAGCAACACAGGCACTCTTGGGCGATGCGCAATATGTGGGGTACTCTAGCTCACCTATTTCAGGCACTGTCACCTTCGGCGATGACAAGATAGAGGCTGAAATCAGTATAAATAATGTGCTCGATACGACGGTCGGGACAACGGTGACACAGACCATCTTCGGCGATGCGCTTAATGTGGGGTACACTAACTCACCTATTTCAGGCAGGGTCAACTTCGGCGATGACAAGATGGAGGCTGAAATCCATGTGCACGATACGACTGCTGCGACAAACGCGACCCAGCTCCTCTTTGGCGATGCGCAATATGTGGGGTACTCTAGCTCACCTATTTCGGGCAGGGTCACCTTCGGCGATGACAAGATGGAGGCTGAAATCAATGTTCATGATACGACTGCCGCGACAACGGCGACCCAGACCCTTTATGGTGACGCGCAATATGTGGGGGCCTATACTTCCAATATTTCAAGCACAGGCAATGTCACCTTCGGTGAGGACAAGTTGGCGGCTAAAATCCATGTGCACGATACGTCTGGTGCGACATCGGCGTCCCAGACCTTCTATGGCGATGCGGAATATGTGGGGTACTCTAACTCACTTATTTCAGGCAATGTCACCTTCGGCGGTGACGAGATGGAGGCTGAAATCCATGTGCACGATACGACGGCCGCGACAGTGGCGTCCCAGACCTTCTATGGCGATGCCGTGCAGGCGGGGTTATCATCATCACCTATATCTGGCAAGGTAACTTTTGGCGATGACAAGATGGAGGCTGAAATTAATGTACGCGATACCTAAAATACGCTAAAAAAGACCCAGAATCTCGACGGCGATGTCGTGCAGATGGGGCTAACATCATCTCCTATTTCTGGAACAGTAACCTTCGGTGATGACAAGATGGAGGCTGAGATTAATGTGCGCGATACGGTGGCTGGGACAACTGCGAATCAGACCCTCCACGGCGATGTCGTGCAGATGGGGATAACATTATCCCCTATTTCTGGAACAGTAACCTTCGGTGATGACCAGATGGAGGCTGAGATTAATGTGCGCGATACGACGGGCGCGATAACGGCGAACCAGACTCTCTACGGCGATGCCCTGCAGGTAGGGGGATCAGGCTCAGTGGTAACCGGCTCGGTGACCTTCGGTAATGATAAATTGTTTGCTGAAGTTACTGGAGTGCCCCAAGGCAACTACACAACGACGCTCTATGGAGATGCTGCAAGCATATTTGTAGGAGCCGGGGGCATAGTAAAATGTGGCAACGATACACTGATTGCTGGCAAAAGCGATGTCACCATGTGGGGGGATGTTAAGACGATTAGCAATAGTGGTGGCACGGTTAACAATGGAGTAGATACGTTCGTATTCGATCTGTGCAATGGGATTGGCAAGGACACGATTGCCGACTTCGAAGGCATTGCCCTCGGCAACAACGACTTTCTTAAGTTTCATGGAGTGACGAGCAGCAATTCCGCCTTTAGCACTGTGGTGAATAATGGTGGCAATATACAGCTCGACTTTGGGGGTGGCCAAACCATAACATTTTCAAATATAGCTCATGATACAAATACCAACCTTTCGCACTATATCGATATGGCCCATGTAATTTTTGTTTGACCTTTTGTGATTTGAAGAGTTGTTGAGACATAAGGCGTTCTGCGAGTTTGACGTTATGAAACACGCTTTTCAATATGCTGGAGAAGCCTTTTCGCCGGTATCTTATCTGTCTGTTCCTCGAGAATAATAAAATCAGGGAAAATCAAAGGGAAAGGGGACGCATTAATCGTTCCTCTAGCCCCCCTATTTGAGCCTTTTGTGATCCAAAAGCCATAGCCATTAAAAAATAATTACGTTGAAATGAGAGTTTTTCTTGAATTTATTTGAAAAATAGGTCATTTGTGTAAGTGTAGACAAACTTATTGAGATATTTATTATATCACTTCCCAAGGATTCCATGAAATTTAGTGACCTCGGACTGTCGGCTGAATTAGAGCAGACCGTTAACAAACTTGGATATGCGATACCCACGCCCATTCAAGAACAAGCCATTCCCCAGATCTTGCGGGGCAGGGACCTCTTTGGATGTGCCCAAACCGGGACGGGCAAAACCGCTTCCTTTATTTTACCCATGATTGATGTCCTCCATGGATCGCGCTCTAAAGTGCGTATGCCGCGCTCTATTGTGTTAGAGCCGACGCGAGAATTGGCTGCCCAAGTTCTTGAAAGTTTTGAAACTTACGGGAAAGATCATAAATTAAAAGCAGCGCTCCTGGTCGGTGGGGAGTCCATGTCAGATCAGGAAAAGCAGCTGAAGCGCGGGGTCGATGTTCTCATTGCAACGCCAGGCCGCTTGTTAGACTTATTTGAACGGGGCCAGATTCTTCTAGCAGACGTCAAGATTCTGGTGATTGATGAGGCGGATCGTATGCTCGATATGGGCTTCATCCCAGATGTGGATCGGATCGTAGCAACGCTGCCGAAGATGCGGCAAACCTTGCTTTTCAGCGCAACGATGCCCGCCGAAATTAAGAAATTGGCTCAAAGCTATCTGATCAACCCTAAAGAAATCATCATCGCCCCGACCACGCGAACTGCCGCAACGGTAACCCAACATGTGGTTCGGGTAGAAGACGCAAAGAAGCGCGAGGCATTGCGGGAGATTTTAGGTGCCCAAGAGAATCCTGGTCCAATCATCATCTTTTGCAATCGCAAGCGGGACATTTCTGTTTTAACCTCCGCTTTGAAGAAGTTTGGCTACGAAGCGGGCAGTCTTCACGGGGATATGGCTCAAAGCCAACGTAATCAAACCTTAGAAGAATTTAAAAATGGAAAGGTCACGGTTCTCGTTGCCAGTGACGTTGCCGCCCGCGGACTCGACGTGGACGGTTTGAGCCTGGTTGTTAATTTTGATGTGCCCATGAACGCGGAAGACTATGTTCATCGTATTGGGCGCACGGGGCGTGCTGGTAATGCAGGCGTTGCCATAACTTTGGTCAGCAGCCATGATGAGAAATACTTGGCTGGCGTTCAAGCGTTTATCCAACAAGATATTCCCATTATGACTTTAGGTGGGGAGCCTGCCAAAGAACAACCTGTGAAAGCAGATACTTCTAAAGGAAAGAGCTCAAAAGGAAAAGCTTCAAAAGCAACCGCGAAATCGAACCAGCAAACAAAATCGTCGGTTGAGGATAAGATTGGTGAAATAAACCGCAGACACGAAGAAGAAACAAAGCAGAAAGCCGCTGAAAAGTCAGATAAAATTGCCAAAGCTTCCGATTCTCCTCCCTCACAGAAGAAACCAGATCGCCCCAAACAGCAGTCACCCCATAAGAGATCCTCTCGTCAACCAGAGTCAGACGGTCCCGATGAACCACGGGTTGGGTTTGGGTCAGAAGTTCCCGCATTTATGTTGAAAGCCGTTAATTTAAAGCAGCCTTAGTCCATTCTTTTTAAATAA
>JAIESE010000017.1 GCA_019746225.1 Alphaproteobacteria bacterium
ATTCCAGGTATCAAGGTCATTGAAGGTGATGCGAATCATTTGGCGACATTGATTGCACCTGAAATAAAGGAGAAAGTCGGCGTTGTGGTTTCCGCAATTCCCTTGATGTATCTTGATGAAACCTTGCGCAAGTCCTTGATGAAGGCTGCTTTTTCCGTGTTAAGGCCAAACGCAAAAATCGTTCATGTCACTTATAATCCTAAATCTCCTTTAACCTTCTGGAGTGGTTTAAAACAAAATCGAGTCGGTGCGACTTGGTTCAATTTGCCACCCGGTTTTGTCTGGCAGTTTCAAGAATAATGCTGTATACCGCTCAAGCCAAAAGAGATGAGAATTTGCTATTCTTCAGACGCCTGTTGAAAAATCCGAAGGCTCTAGGAGCCTTGGCACCAAGCTCCCTTGCTTTATCCAATTTTATTTGTCGACATGTTGAAGCAACGCCTGATAGTTACGTTGTGGAAATAGGGGCAGGTACAGGTCGATTTACGAGATCTTTGTTGAACAATGGGATCAATCCAGCCCAACTTTTTGTGGTTGAAATGGATGCGGAACTTTGTGAGTATTTGAGCCTCCATTTTTCCCAAGTGACCGTCATTAATGGCGATGCAAGTAAGTTGCTTGAGATTCTCCCCCCTCATATCATTGGAAAGGTGAGCACCGTCATCTCTGGCATTCCTTTGGTGAATTTGTCCGCCACCCTTCAAGCTGGGATTGCGGATGCCTGTTTTGCCGTGTTGGCGGAAGGGGGTCGCATGCTGCAATTCACCTATGGGCCTATTTCTCCCCTGTCCAGCAGGAAGTTGGGGCTTCACAAAAAGCGCCTCGGTCATGTGTTATGGAATTTCCCCCCGGCCGTGATTTGGGCCTATAAACGCGGCGGGGTGGACGAAAAGAAACCGCAAATCTTTAAACGTCGCTTACGCTATTTTCGTCGAAAGATGGGGCTTAAAGCTAAGCCCTCCTAATCAAGTTGTCTCATTCTACTTATCTCCTTGAAATTTCCGAATAACCTTCACGACAGGCGGGGCTGCATAAAAGTTGAGAAAATCTTCCATGGTTAACCCATCTTCAGATTCAATAGTCAAGAGGTCTGGATCAGCCGATACAGCTTCTTCTATAATAGAGGCGTTTTCACCACTCATCATGAGATGCACAAAGTAGGGCAGGCCTCGACTTTTCCATTCTGTTTTTCTGAGGTGTTTTAAGTTTTGTGTAACCAAAATGCTCAAAGCAGGTTTGGGTAAGAATTGAATCGAAGCCAAGAAAAAATCTTCATCATTGTGTTGCCATAGAAACAACCATGGTACTAAGTGAGTCAATAGGCGAAGATCTTTTGTAGGCTTCGTTTTTATGAGGGAAATGAATTGGGCGGTTTCAAATCCATAAAGAAGCTTAGGGGCGTCTTTAGGGTCGAGAAAGGCCTGCATTTGAAGAACCATGTCAACAGGATTCTCGGCATGAAGGGCGAACGTGAAGGGATGTCTAAAGTAAAAGTAGGAGTCACCGTCCTTTTCGCAAAAGTCCGTTTCTTCGGCAAATTCACTGGCGCCGCCTGGGTAAAGTCTTTTCAAGATCTGCGGTACAAATGCGGTACAGGGTTTCGTTAAAAATAAATTAAGCGAGCTTCGCAATGCCTTTGAATTGTGGGGGGCGTTTAAGAGTTCATTAATGAGGGCCAAATCGGGACAAGTAATTTTAGTGAATACAGTTGCTACCATAGCGCACCAATTCTTTTCAAGGAATTGTACATAACTGGACACCCCACCCGTGATGTCCGCATATTGTACATGTCCTCCAAAAATTTGGAGGTATTTATTTATAAATGCCATAACCTCTTTTTCTTCCTCTTTATGAAGGGGGGGCATAATGGCCATATGGGCATAGATCTCTGGATTTGCCTCTGTTAAAGAAAAAGTTCTAAATCTCCTTAACCATTCCTCTTTGTCTTCCGTCCATTTCCTTTCATGGGCTGCAAGACATGTTTTGACTTCAGCAAACTGAGGAAATTCTTCAAGAGACTCATCTAATTCGGCTGTCCAATATTCACTCGGGGTCTTTACGTATTGTGTTGTCATGCCTTTAGGGATATCTGAAAGAAGCATCAAAACGGTTCTCCTTTTCTTATTTCCCTGAAAGAAAGAGTTTTCATTTTCTCGAGGAAATTGTTTGTGAATTTGGGCAACGGCACCCAGCATTTGAAATTGGTTATTCAAACCATCTTCCGATGTTGTACGACCCCACATTTTGGAAAAGATATCAAAGGCAGATCTGCTTTCATTCGTCTCGTTCTCGTCGTTTTGACCATTTTCTGCGCGAAGAGCCTGAAGTAATTCCTGGCGCCAAGCATACATTTTTGAGCGATGGCTTTCGATCTTCCCATCAAAGATTCTCATTAACTGCAATTTTTTTATTTTGTGGTCACATAGATCCAAAAGACGCGCATCGGGGCATGTCATTCTAAGCTCGTTGAGGTCTTGACCGGGCTGCAGGGAGGCGAGTTTCATCGTCCATTGACGATTTTCTGAATGACTCATGGGATCTTTAACTTGCCAATACTTGGAGATATCTCTTGGGTTTTTGCCAAATAGGTCAAGGTAGGGTGGGTAGGAATCTTCTTTGATGGAGAATCCATTTTCCAAACAAAGGGTGGTGACCTCACTTAAAGCCGTCGCCGAACGCCCCTCTAAATATCCTTGTTGAAAGGCGCCAAGAAGTCTTAAACCCTTGCTATTTCGGACTTGAAATATCTTCGTTTGCGTCTTCAAGTAGTCCACCAGATCTCGACAGAGGCGATTTTTCCAGTCAATGAGGTCAAAGAGATAGGGGCTCCCCGAATCACTGACTTGTAAAAGGGGTTCTTCTCCTTCTTTACATTTTAAGATCTGAAGAAATAGGAGTTGATGAGGTAAACAATGGCTCGTTGAATCTTGCACCACCAAAATCCCATGAAGATAATTTAAAATTTCTCGAGGCGTAAACCAACCTTTCGGAAAGAAAATTTCCGTAAAAAGCCAGCCGGCAATTTGGATTAACTTTGTTGAAAATATCTGCGCTCGAACATACTCCTTAAGACCTTCAGGCTGAGGAGCGATTTTGAAAAGATTGACCAACTGGGCGATTTTAACTGTGGGATCTGTTCTGTCGCTTAAACTAGAAAATATATCTTTTGGTTGTTGCAATCGATGTATTGTAAACACAGACTTATCGTTAAAGCCTAACTGTTTATTTTTTATATAACCGATGATAAAGTTATAGGATTCGAGCCACCGAGAATCTAAACAAATCCGTGCCCATTTGGATAACTCATCACGCGTAAGCTTGAGTTCAAGTCGCTCTTTGAGATCTTCAAATAAGAAACGGAGCATGTCAGGACAATTGCTTTTCAGAGCAGCAAACAGAAATGTTTCTTTAAGATGTTCTGATTCAACAAAAATTTCAGGATCAATGTCTAAGTATTCTTTAACGGCTGCAACATGTCCATGGCGAACCAGGTGCAATAAGCCTTCTGCGGATGCTTTCTCAGCGAGTTCATGTCCCGTAACACCTCTGTAAATGAGTTGATGGAGCCGTTTGGCAACGGGGTAATCTTGAAAACACCCTACCATGACCGAGTTTCCTTCCGATAACCATTCCGCCACCATGGCAAGGGAAACCAAGTGCATTTGTCGTTTGTACTTTTGTTCCAATCCTTCTTTCCAGGCAAAACGATTAAACGCTTTGACACGAACATTTTTTGGATCGAACATAATATCAGGATGAAGCAGAATGCGCACCTCTGGGACTAAATTTCTCTTTTGGTCTTTTGCCTGGTCAAAGTGTTCGGGAGAGACATTTTGACGATCATGTTCTGCCTTTACGTTGTCACACACATCCTGCGTGGTGAGGGTCGTTTCTGTTTCAGAATGCTTGCCTTCACGTGTATAGGGGCTCCCACCCCCATAAGCGGGATAGGTGTGTGTAGCAAAAATCTCAGGATTCACCTGGAGAGCAAGCATCACGCTGTTCGGATGATCCTTGTGAGCATTTGCAATAAATTGTTGAAAGAGGGATTCGAAATAGATATTGGTTGGATTCCCAAAGCCACAAAGAGCAAGGGCTTCCTGAATTGCAAAGCTCAACTCGGGTGGTTTAACACAATGGTTATTCATAAGGTATTCTAGTGAAGAGGAAGTTGTTAGTGTGTTTTTGAAACCTGCAAGAAGGAAGAAGTTCGCACATAAAATTAAATTTTGCCTAGGATTTTGGTGGGCCTGTTGCCGATCATAGTCTTGATAACCAAACATTCGAATGACATCGGCCATGGTTTTGACACCTTTGAAGTAGATGTCGGTGCCTCTGAGAGCTGCCGGACCCTCGAGAAAAGAAGCACGCATGAATTGTCGCAAGCTTGTGAAAGTTTGGAAGATGCTGTGCAAATCTTGGGTGGTGGCATGGTAAAAGGTTTGCCAAGAGGGTTGGGAGCGTTCCCATTTCAAAATAGATTTTACAACGGCTCGATCAGAGGCCAAAGCTGTTACGTCTCTTTTTCCATCCGACTTGCCATCTTGCCCATAATAGAGATCGAAGAACGTGCCGACATTTCGTGTATCAGCTGCATCTTGGGGGTCTAGACATTCGACAAAGTCTTCTGGTGTTTTGTAATCGGGTCCCAAATTGATCTTTAGGAACATATTACTAAAAGAAACCATGCCTTCATTGGTCACTTCAGGCGTTGAGTTATTGGAAAACTTTTGTTTGAGGTCAATAAGGGCACCCAAATGTGCGGAAACTGCTTTTGAGAAAATTAAAGAATCTTCAGGGGTGTCGAAAGAAACTGCTTCATGGTTGTTCTCTTGAAATTGATCATAAGAATCTTTGTTTTGCCAAAAGTAAATCCATCTATCCTTGTATTCCTGACATCTAGCCTCAAAACTCTGCTTTGATTCATCTTCTAATTGAACGGGTCGAATCGGGATCGGCGATTTTCTCATATTCTCTTGGGCTAAGGCTTGGAGCTTAGGCAAAGCACCAGGGTCCACGACGACTTCTGGCCAATTGTTTGAGGGCATAGGCGCCAAGTGAGAATTATTGGCATGTCCCGATCCAACAAGGTAGAGACGATTAATAAAAGGGCGAACTTTTCGAGAAAACCGATTAATTTTTTTATTCACCTGCAGGCTTTCTAGAAATATGATTCCAGCAGGCGTTGAAAGCGTTGTAAATAGTTCGGGGTAGACTTCAATGGTTTTGTCCTCCTGAACCGTGATCATTGGATTCCCCGACTGAACGGCCTCTAACAGAAGGCTGGCCTTAACCCATATCACATCCGTCACTTCGCGACCGGTGGGAGGGGCATTTTGTAACCTATCCAGAAAGACTTTTTCATCTAAGCGTTGGACTTGTTGCCAGTACAATCTGTGCAAGAGTGATCCAGTGTAAGTATCAATAAAAGGTTGATCTTGTAGGAGAAGGGGATGGTGGCAATACAAGTGATTTGACTCTTCGTCAGATTCAAAAGATGCCGTATGGGCGAGGGTTGGTTCATCCCCGCGTTGTTCATCGCTGGATCCCCCATAATTTCCCCAATATCCCTTTTCTTTATTTTGACTATCTGTTCGACGGGCTAGATGGATAAGATCTTGATCATAGTGTAGAATTCCAGACGCTGTTCGACCCATTTGAGGACGAAACGTTCTTTTGGCTGGTGCTGATGAAAAACGACGCAATGTTTCTCTTCGGGCGTCTATATTTTCTACGGTGTCCAATTGCATGGCAAAGCAAGGGGATAGGGATTGTAAGAGAAAGCACAAACTTAACACTGTAGAGAATAATTTCTTTAGCAACATTGTGTTTCCCTTTCAAGAAATGGAGTTCTTCTGCTTTATAGAAGTCCGGGCTAGTATTTTATAAATTTTTGGAAATGTTTGTATCTGAGACTATAGAAGAGTGTCTGGACGATTACAATAAAAATTGATGGGATGCTTTAGTTGTTTATTATGTTTTTGAAAAATTAACATTTTGCTGACTCTTGCCAGGATTGCAGTGAAAATCTGAATTCACATGCTTTCTCCCCATTGGCGGCGGCAGGAATCTCGTGTTAAGGTTAGTTCCATCAGAAGCATCAACACGAAAGTATGGGGATTGCTCCCCGATTGAGGAAGGAATGGATCTGTTTCACCTTGCTGAACTTGCGATCTTTGCACCCTTATTAGGCTTTTTAATAGCTGGGTTTGGGAGTATGAATACCCGAGGCATTTTACAGGATGGTGGCCAGTTTGGCGACCGGTTTGCCTTTACGGTAACTTGTGCTTTTATGGGGGTATGCTGCCTTGCATCGGTGTTTTTGTTTTATAAAGTCGGCCTTGATCATCAAGAGGCATCAACCTTGTTGATTCCCTGGATTGAGGTTGGAACATTTCAGGCACATTGGGGGATAAAACTCGATGCTTTAAGTGTTACCATGATGATGATTGTTTCCATCGTCTCTTTCCTCGTCCATGTCTATTCCATTGGCTATATGAGTCACGACCACTCGATCCCTCGATTTATGGCTTATTTAAGTTTCTTTACTTTCGCAATGCTTTCCTTAGTAACGGCACCCAATTTGCTTCAACTTTTCTTTGGGTGGGAAGGGGTGGGGCTCGCCTCCTATCTTCTCATCGGCTTTTGGTATGAAAAACCGTCAGCCAATGCGGCAGCGATGAAAGCTTTCATCGTGAATCGAGTCGGGGATATGGGCTTGGCGCTTGGGATTTGTGCCATATTTATGGTATTTCATACCGTTGATTATGATGTTTTGTTTCAAAGTCTTTCGGTCTATTCAAACAGTTCAGCAGACCGACCGGTCCTCTCTTATCTTGGACGTGAGGTTGACGTTCTCAATTTTGTTGGCATCTTATTGTTTATAGGCGCTATGGGAAAGTCGGCTCAGCTCGGGCTACATACATGGTTACCAGATGCCATGGAAGGCCCAACACCCGTTTCGGCATTGATCCACGCTGCAACCATGGTAACCGCAGGTGTATTTTTGGTCGTGAGAATGTCTCCCTTATTTGAATTAGCGCCTTATGCAAGAAATATGATCTGCATCGTGGGTGCTGTAACGGCCCTATTTTCGGCTTTAATTGCAGTGACGCAAAACGATATCAAACGAATCATTGCGTATTCAACTTGCAGTCAACTTGGGTATATGTTTTTTGCAGCAGGTGTTTCGGCGTATGGGGCGGCTATGTTCCATTTATTTACCCATGCATTTTTTAAAGCATTGCTGTTCTTAGGCGCAGGGGCGGTGATCCATGCCATGTCTGATGAACAGGATATACGTCGCATGGGGGGAATTCGAGCGATGATTCCTATAACCTATACCATGATGTGGGTAGGCAGTTTGGCTTTGGCAGGGGTTCCTTTCTTTGCGGGTTATTATTCAAAGGATGCTATTTTGGAAGCGGCTTATCTTCAAGGGAGTGCGATCGGTTATTTTTCATTTGGTGTTGGTTTAGTTGTTGCAATTCTCACGGCCTTCTATTCTTGGCGCCTCCTTCTGTTGACTTTTCACGGAACTCCGCGGGCGGATGATCGGGTGATGGCACATGTCCATGAAGCTCCCATATCCATGAAAATTCCTTTATATTTATTAGCCCTTGGTGCCATTTTATCCGGTTATTTTGGGCAAAACTTGTTTTTGAATTCGGCGTTCTGGGGAAAATCCATCGCCTTTGTTGCCGCTCAACCTCATGATCCTATCCCTTACGGGGTCTTTTTCCTTCCTCTCTTGTGTGCGATTTTGGGTATTTCTTTAGCTTATCGGTTCTATTATTCAGATCAGGATCTTCCTAATCGACTGGCTGCGAGATGGCAACGCCTGTATTCCTTTTCTCTCAACAAGGGCTTCGTGGATGAACTGTACGACTGGCTTTTTGTATCTCGAGCATTGTCGGTGGGGCAATTGTTCTGGAAGAAAGGGGATGGTGTCGTGATAGATGGTTTTGGTCCAGATGGTGTAACGAAGGTATCTCTTGGGGTTGCGAATCTTGCTGGCCGGCTTCAAACCGGTTATGTATATCATTACGCCTTTGCGATGTTAGCGGGTCTTGTGGCTCTCACGACATGGCTTATCGTTGCAAAAGGATTTTAACCGATGTCTGATTTGCCTCTCTTATCTGTAATAACTTTTCTCCCTTTGGTCGGTAGTTTCTTTATATTGGTGATGAAAGGGGAGGAGGCGACCATCGCGAGTAATGCGCGCAATGTGGCTTTATGGATCTCCTTTTTGACTTTTGCACTCTCTCTTGTCCTTTGGTTTAACTTTGAGGTTGACCATCTCTCCTATCAATTTGTTGAAAATACGCGTTGGGTTAGGGACTTGGGCATCCGCTATCATTTAGGGATTGATGGAATTTCCCTATTCTTTATCCTGCTCACCACATTTTTAACGCCCTTATGCATCTTGTCGAGCTGGGAGTCTGTTCAGGTTCGCGTTCGAGAATATATGATGGCTTTTTTGTTATTAGAAACCTTTTTGATCGGGATGTTTAGCGCTCTCGACCTGATATTATTCTATGTGTTTTTTGAAGGCGTTTTAATCCCTATGTTCCTCATCATTGGCATTTGGGGAGGAGAGCGTCGGATTTACTCTTGTTTCAAGTTTTTCCTTTATACCTTTTTGGGATCCATCTTGATGCTGGTTGCGATTCTTTCCATTTACTTCATAACGGGAAGCACAGATCTCCCCGTTTTGTTAGATTTCAATTTCCCCTTGTTGACCCAGAAATGGTTGTGGTTGGCGTTTTTTGCATCCTTCGCTGTTAAGGTTCCCATGTGGCCTGTTCATACGTGGCTGCCGGATGCGCATGTGGAGGCACCAACGGCTGGGTCAGTTATTTTGGCGGGGATCCTTCTGAAAATGGGGGCCTATGGATTTTTACGTTTTTCTATTCCCTTATTCCCAGGTGCGACGATATATTTCACACCCATGATGATGACTTTAAGTATCATCGCGATCATCTATGCCTCTCTTGTGGCTTTGGTTCAAACGGATATGAAGAAACTCATTGCCTATTCTTCGGTCGCTCATATGGGGTTTGTCACCCTGGGGATCTTTACCATCACCAACCAAGGAATGAGTGGGGCTGTGATGCAGATGCTGAGCCATGGCATTGTGGCTTCTGCTTTGTTTTTGTGTGTGGGAATTATTTATGATCGCCTTCACACACGGGATATTGAGCGTTATGGTGGGTTGGTTGCGCGCATGCCTTTGTATGCATTGTTTTTCATGATCTTTACTTTTGCTGCTGTTGGGTTGCCGGGCACAAGTGGATTTGTAGGAGAGTTTTTGGTCATCCTTGGCGCTTTCCAGACGAATACGTGGGTAGCAACATTTGCAGTCTCAGGGATGGTTTTGGGGGCAACTTATGCCTTGTGGCTCTATCGCCGGGTGATTTTTGGAAAATTAGTACATGCCGATTTAAAAGCGATTTTGGATCTCAATTTGAGAGAAGCCACGATTTTGGGGTCACTGGCAGGCCTTGTGTTGTGGTTGGGAATTTACCCCCAACCATTTTTGAATATCATTAATCCAGCGGTGAATGAGCTCATAGAAAACCACAAAAACTGGGTGAGGGATGAGACAATCGTTGCCCTTCGTGAGGGAGTGAAAGAGGATGCATCTGACATTCTTGCTGACAGGTCTCAAACCGGGATTGATTCTTTGGGGGTGATCCCAGCAAAGGCCTTTGGAGATTACAAAAATTCAAGATTTTTTCAGCGTCATTGCGAGCCTCCCGTACGACCCGAAGGGGTAGGGGGTGCGCGGCAATCCAACGGCAACAGGAATGAGGTAGAAACAAAGTATTTATTAGATGATGCTGTATATAACTTGTCTTTGGCCCCTGGGTTGCTTTGTCGTTCGCCTTCGCCGAAAGCTGCGGCTTAACGACTCGCAATGACGATGGAAAGGGATGAAGCATCACACTAACTAAAGTTTAGGAAAAACCATGAACCTTGCCTTTGAAACATTAGATCTTAGCCTCATTTTCCCTGAACTGGTCCTTTTGGGATCAGCCTTTATTTTACTGATTATTGGGCTGTTTCGGGGAGAATATGCCTTCCACCGGGTTATGCTCATTTCAAAAATTGCGTTGGCAGCTGTATTCATCATTGTTTGTGCAACACATCCCGCACGTGAAGTTGCTTTTCAAGGCGCATTTGTGAGTGATGCTTTTTCGATATTGATGAAAGCCCTTGTACTTGGTAGTGCTCTCATTGTGTTGATGGTCAGTCGCAAGTCCCTAGCCTCGGAAGATATTGCGCAGTATGAGTATCCAATTTTGGTTTTGCTTGCGGTCTTAGGAATGATGGTGATGATCTCAGCAAATGACTTGATCAGCCTATTCATTGGTCTAGAGTTGCAAAGTTTGAGTCTCTATGTCTTGACAGCCCTGCGCCGCGATAATGTAAAATCTTCAGAAGCGGGTATGAAGTATTTTGTTCTAGGAGCTTTGTCGACGGGCCTTTTGCTTTATGGTTGTTCTTTGATATATGGGTATACAGGAACGACGAATTTTGATGTGATCGCAGACATGCTAAAAGGAATGAAAAGTTTCCCTTTGCCTATGATGTTTGGGTTGGTTTTCTTAATGGCAGGGTTGATATTTAAGATTTCAGCCGTTCCCTTTCATATGTGGACACCTGATGTTTATGAAGGCTCGCCCACATCGATTACTACTTTTCTCGCTTCAGCGCCTAAAGTTGCCGGATTTGCCCTGATCACACGTGTGTTCATCTCCCCTTTTATCAGCATTTTACCTCAATGGCAGATGATGCTTGCGGTTATTGCAATTGCTTCTATGGTTTTGGGGGCCTTTGCTGCCCTTAACCAACGCAATATCAAGCGCCTCTTGGCGTATAGTGCCATTGGAAATATGGGATATGCATTAATTGGCATTGTTGTGGGGACGGAAGAAAGCGTGACAGCGAGCATTCTCTATATTTTCTTGTACTTGATTATGATTGTGGGTGTTTTTGCATGCCTTCTCAATATTACGCGTCGCAGTCAAGAAACGGATACCATTGAAGATTTGAAAGGTCTGGTCCGTTTCTACCCAGGGACGGCGTTCATCTTAAGCTTTTTGCTTTTTTCTATGGCAGGCATTCCGCCCCTGGCTGGGTTTTTAGGGAAGCTGTATATTTTTAAGGCAGCCGTGGCTGCCAACTTCTATATCCTCGCCATCATCGGTGTTTTGACCAGTGTGGTGGCGGCAGCTTATTATCTTTGGATTGTGAAAGCGATTATGATGGATGACCCGGACCTAGATCGATGGGCAGAACATTATCGCAGTTATAGAAGGGAGCCAGCCATGACCTTCGTATTGTTGGGAACTGTTGCGGGTCTCATTTGGGTATTTATCGTTCCAAGTCCTATCATAAAGTTAGCCAATGATGCAGCTGCATCCTTGTTTGATTTTTAGGGACTCACTGTTGCAAGAATTCATCCTCTATGATTACTCAGTTATTGGAAGCACCAATGATGAAGCCAAATCCCTTTTGAGCCAAGGGGCTAGCGAAGGAACTGTTGTTCGGGCAGAATCTCAAACAGCGGGTCGTGGGCGTCGGGGTAGAAAATGGGTCTCTGAGCCTGGTAATTTATATTTTTCAGTAATTTTGTGTCCAAAGTGCCTATTAACAACAGCAAGTCAGCTTTCCTTTGTGATTGCCTTAGCTGTGGGCAAGGCAATTTTACCTTATCTGACCAATCCTGAAATATTAGCCTACAAATGGCCCAATGATTTGCTTCTTCAAAAAGAAAAAGTCGCTGGGATTTTAATTGAAACAGAGTCGGCAGGCGGACAACTGGCCGAAGCATGTGTGATTGGTATAGGGCTAAATCTTATCTCGATCCCTGAACATCCGGCTTACCGTGTAACAGCTTTAAAAAATCATACCAAAACAAACTTAAGTCGGGATATTTTGTTTTCTCAGCTCCTTGATCAAATCAAAAGTGTCTATCAGATTTGGCAGCGTGATGGCTTTACCCCCATTCGTGAAGCTTGGATGGAACGTGCCTATGGCCTTGGGGAAAACTTGACCGTAAACCTTGGAAAAAATGACATCTGTGGCGAGTTCCTTGGGCTGAGCGATGAGGGGGCGTTCTTGCTGAAGGATAACAATGGGGTTGTTCACTGCCTCGTATCCGTAGAAATCTGATGCAACATTCTTGCTAGTTGTTTGTTTCACCCACCACTTTAAATTCATCTCATAATCTATAGACTAGCGTAGTTTTGACGTATTGACCCCATATGAGGGTGTATGAACTATGGCTTGATGCTTCTTATATTAGGTTTCGAAGCATTGATAGAGTTGAGTAGATCAGCCCAGTCTGGTCCCCGGGCTGATCTACCCAGCTTATCATTTTCTGGAGTTTAATTCCTTATTTCCCTTCTTTTGAGAATATCTCCCCATTCATTTGGTTTTTATGAAGTTTAAAGGTTTCATATTGCTCTTTAAGGCCGATCGTTGTATTTATATATATAAAGTCCACCAGTTACTGGGAATAAAAATAGGACATCCATTTTGCATCGAATAATACTTTAGGTTGTTTTGATATAAAATTTATACATTAATCTTGTAAATTAAAATCAAATAACTACATATACTTGGAGATTGTTTTTGAGCATTATGCGAGAGGTTTTTTAAGCAATGATTGATATTACAAAATATCCCTACTTCAACTACGATGAGACTATTGAGCGTCTTTTGGCTCCTATGAACAGTCAAGCTGATCTCAAATTCGTCAATTTTGATAGAATATTCACGGATCGTCGAAAATTTCTGATTATCCCAAATAGCGATCAAGCCTTCGATAGTCAAGTCGATTACTATTCACTTGGTCAATATCAACACGGCTTTTTTGAAAGAAATCCCAACCTGTACGAATCTGGATATCATATGTGGGACAGTCTCCCCTTTGATCCCAATGGGATTTTTGAGTTTGCGGAGAATTACCACAACCTGGCCCATGGCTTAAGTATCCTCAAGCAATATGATACCCATATTGATGTTTTCGGTTTTGCTACAACCCCCGGAAATAAGCAGATTAATAATTTTTACCTAAACAAGAAAGATCTTTTTGAAGATTTTGTTGGGAATTTCTACAATGAAATGGAGAACTCATTGAATGAGTTGTCTGAACATACATTTTACTGTCCAGAAAATTCGTCCTGCGCTTCGAATCCCTTAGAGAGGCTCTCAACACGTCAGCATGATTGCGCGGTCTTATTGGTAAATGGGTACTCAAGCAAGGAAATTGCGAGGCAACTCAGGATTTCCCCAAGAACAGTTGAGGGGTATATCTCCGTTTTGAAAGCCAAGTTGCAAGCTAAGAACCGTCTTCAACTCATCAGAAAGTTGCCTGCTCACTTTTGAACTGTATTTGACCAAGCCTAAAGCCATTATGGAGGATTTGGTCGTATAATCACTTGTAATCAGGCCTCTAACCGCTTATTTAAAGAGTAGAGGTTTTAAACTCTCAACATATCAACTTAATCTTAGGTAAAAAATTTACGTGAAATATAAACCGACAAAAAACGATCTGTGGTTTCTCCCGCTTGGGGGATCTGGTGAGATCGGTATGAACCTGAACCTATATGGCCATGATGGCCAATGGTTGATGGTGGATTGCGGCATTACCTTTGGGGATCGCCTCGGCGTTGATGTTATTACGCCAGACCCAGCTTTTATTGTGGAACGCAAAGATGCCCTTGTGGCCCTCATCATTACCCATGCCCATGAAGACCACGTAGGGGCTGTGCCTTATCTTTGGCCGCTTTTGCAGTGCCCTGTATATTGCACCCCCTTTACCGCTAGTATTTTACGCCAGAAATTGAAAGACAAGCCTTGGGGTAAGAAAGTGCCAATCATCGAAGTTCCTTTATCCGGAACCGTCCAGGTTGGGAAGTTCGCCGTCGAATTTATTACTCTAACACACTCCATCCCAGAGCCTAACGCTCTTGCGATTACAACACCTTTAGGGACAATCCTCCACACAGGCGATTGGAAAATCGACACGAATCCCCTTGTTGGGGAGGTGACGGATCATACACGCTTGTCCGAATTGGGTGACCAAGGCATTTTGGCCATGGTTTGCGATTCGACTAACGTTTTTACGGAAGGAACTTCTGGTTCCGAAGAAGGTGTGCGGGATGAGCTGACTGATTTGATTCGAAAGCACCCAGAAGGTCGTGTTGTGGTGGCTTGTTTTGCCTCTAATGTGGCCCGCTTGGAGACCGCTGCCGTGGCCGCTCGTGCCACCGGTCGTCAGCCGGTTTTGGTTGGACGTTCTCTCATTCGCATGGAAGAAGCCGCACGTCAGAATGGGTATTTGAAGGATATCCCCGCATTTCTCAATGAAGACACAGCAAAAGATTTGCCCCGCAATAAGGTTTTGCTGATTGCAACGGGCTCGCAAGGTGAACCCCGCTCTGCGTTGGCGCGCATTGCGTCAGACCAACACCCTGCCATTCAACTCGATCCTGAAGATACGGTGATTTTTTCTTCGCGTATGATTCCTGGGAATGAGCGCAGCATTAGTGCCTTGCAAAATCGCCTCGTTTTGAATGGCATCAAAGTGATTACGGCCCATGAAGAAGATATTCACGTCTCTGGTCATCCTGCGCGCGATGAATTGCGTCAAATGTATGAGTGGGTTCGCCCGCAAATTTTAATTCCTGTACACGGGGAGGCGCGCCATCTCCAAGCCCATGCAACATTGGGACTCGAGAGTGGCATTCCAAAAGCTGTGATCCCGGAAAATGGATCTTTGATTCATCTCGCCCATGGGTTGCCCAAAATTATTGATCTGATTCCCACAGGTCGTTTTGGTTTGGATGGAAATCGCTTGGTGCCCATGACCAGCTTGTCCTTACGAGACCGGTATCGCTTATCAGTTCAGGGCACGATTGTGGTTACGATTGCCTTAGATAAAAAGGGAAAGCCGGCACGCCCCATTCACCTCACCATGCTTGGTGTGGCGGAACCGGGGGAAGAAATGGATGAGGTATCCGAAGAGATTAACCAAGCCATTCGTAAAGTTTTAAATGAAAGCCAAAAAGATGAAGAAGCACGCGCAGAAGCTTTGCGCGTTATCATTCGTCGGACTGTTAACACCCGGCTAGGCAAGAAGCCCCTGACTGAAGTACACTTAATACAAGTTTAGGGTGTACTATGGATAGCTCATCATGCTCAACCGATTAAATCACGTGGCCATTGCCGTTCCTGACTTAAAGAAGGCGGCTGCGTTTTACCGAGATGTTTTGGGTGCAAAAGTATCTGAACCTCAAGACGTGGCGGGGCATGGGGTGACATCGGTTTTTGTTGAGCTTTCCAATATAAAACTTGAACTTTTGACGCCACTGGGGGAAACATCTCCTATCGCCAAATACTTAGAGAAAAACCCACAAGGGGGTTTGCATCATTTGTGTTTTGAGGTACAAGATATTCACGCCTCAAAACGAGTTGTGGAAGGCGCTGGGGTGCGTGTTTTGAATCCGCCGAAACCCGGAGCCCATGGTGAGTCTGTCATTTTTATGCATCCAAAAGATACTTTTGGATGTTTGTTAGAGTTAGAAGAAGGACAATCGTAATGTATCAATGTTTTGTGGTGATGATCGTTGGCTTGCTCCTTGGCGCCTGTGGCAAGAAAGGGCCCCTTGAGCAGTTGGAATCTAGTGAATACCCACGAACTTATCCAAAACCACCAAGCCCAGATACATTTCCTGTGAATAACCTATTGAAAAAACAAAATATAAAGGACTGTTGTAATGAGTAATAAGCCGCTGATTGCCGTAACATTAGATGCAGAATCTTCAGGTGGATATTCTAAGATGCCCTGGTATGCGTTGCGGCAGAATTATTGTGATGCAATATTACGGGCAGGCGGTATTCCGTTTCCCGTTTCTCATCATACTGAATTGGCGGAAGATTACGTTCGCTTGGCCGATGGTTTCGTTTTCACTGGGGGCGATTTTGATATCGATCCTCTCCTTTATGGGGTGAATGAACGGCACGAAAAAGTCACAACAAAGCTGGAGCGTACCGCCTTTGAATATCATCTGCTTCAACTTGCCCACAACCAGGGAAAGCCCATATTAGGGATTTGTGGCGGTATGCAGCTATTGAATGTTGTTTTAGGAGGTACGCTCATTCAACATGTGCCTGATGAAGTTCCAAATTGCTTAGCCCATGAACAGCCCAATCCCCGCACGGAGCCTGGTCACGATGTTGAGATTTATGGGGATACCTTACTGCACGTTCTTGTAAATTCAGTCATGGTTGAGGGAAAAATTCCTGTCAATAGTGCCCACCATCAAGCCGTAAAAACCCTCGGGAAGGGTTTGTGCGTTAATTCAATCGCCTCCGATGGCGTTATTGAAGGGATTGAAGATCAAAAGCACCCTTTTTGCTTAGGCGTTCAATGGCATCCTGAATTTCATATTAGCGAAGCAGATCATAAAATCTTTGAAGGTTTTATTCGGGCTGCAACTCGATGACGACCCCACAATCACCAGAACGAATCGCCAAGCGCATGGCCCGGGCAGGTTTATGTTCACGTCGTGACGCGGAACGCTGGATCTTTGACGGTCGCGTGACCATTGATGGGGTCATTCTCAACACCCCGGCCATTATCGTGACGGACGAAATGGACATTCGCGTTGATGGAAAGCCTATCACCCAAGCCCCGGCGGCTCGAGTGTGGCTGTATCACAAGCCAGCGGGCCTGTTGACCACCCATTCTGACCCCCAAGGGCGTCCCACCATTTTTGAAACGCTTCCTGACTTTTTGCCTCGCGTGATTTCCGTCGGACGCCTGGATCTCAATTCAGAAGGATTGCTTCTGTTGACCAACGACGGTGAGTTGTCTCGGTATGCAGAGCTTCCCGCTACAGGATGGGCGCGCACCTACCGCGTTCGTGTGTTTGGGGAAGTGGATCACCAAGCTTTGAAGGACCTTGAGAATGGTATTACGGTTGATGATGTGACTTATGGTCGTATCGAGGCTGAAGTTATTGATGGCCCGGATGAAAATACACGTATGAATACCTGGATTACTATGACCCTTTATGAAGGTAAGAACCGCGAAATCCGCAAAGTTTTGGCTCACCTAGGTCTTCGCGTGAATCGCCTTATTCGCATCACCTATGGCCCCTTTTCTTTAGGGGAATTAGAGCCAGGGGAGGGGACGGAAGTGCCTTCTGAAGAGGTTGAAAAGATTTTTGGGAATAAGGGATCCTGAGGTATGGTTTTTCCACCTATCACTTCATTGCGAGGAGCGAAACGCACTTAAGTGCGTAAGCGACGCGGCAATCCATGTATTTGATTCTCTGACTTATTATGTGTTGAATTGGATATTGAATACATGGATCGCCACGTCGTTTCACTCCTCGCGATGACGTAACAATAAATTCAATACCGAATCTATATCTAGCCAAAACTGACGCAGACTAAACTCCAGTTTATCCCTACTTGTTAAATCATCCCCTTATGATACCATTAGGGTATAGATCATAATCAGGAGCTCCCAAATGTCTTATAAAGATTTGCCCCAAAACGTTTCCGTTCTCGACTTTTGGTTTTCACCCGAAGTGCAGCCAAATTGGTTTATCAAGGATCCCAGTTTTGATGAAGAAATTCGAAACCGATTTTTGAAAGAGTATGAAGAGATCATTGCAAAATTTAAGGATGGTAAAGTCGACGGGATTAAAGATGCCAGGCAAGCTCTCTCTTATGTCATCGTCCTTGACCAATTCTCCCGCAACATGTTTCGGGATAAAGCAGAAGCTTTTGCGACCGATGATTTGGCCCTCAACATAGCAAAATATACGGTCGAAAAGGAACTGGATCTGGAGTTGACCGAAGGGGAACAATACAATTTCCTCTATATGCCTTACATGCATAGTGAAAACCTGGATGAACAAGAGGAAGGTATCCGCCTCTTTTCGAGAATTCCCGGCAATGAGCAAACCGTAGAATTCGCTGTGAAACATCGCGATATCATCGCGCGCTTCGGGCGCTTTCCCCATCGAAACGTTCTTTTGGGACGACCCTCCACCCCAGAAGAGGTTGACTTTATGTTAGAATTCTTCGGGTTTTGACCTGTGGAGAGATTAAGAGGTAAGGAAGAGCTGAATTCAAGCATTCACTGAAAGCGATGATATATAGGGGATTGATTCAAAAAATAAGATATGAGAGCATAACTTATTAATATATTTATAAATATGGTTCCTGAATTTGGGAAACAAACAATACCTTAAAAGTTCACTATTCGCTATTAATGTTTTCATCCTCATTTTTCATTTCCTCATTTTAACATATTCCTGTGAAGGAATGGACCGCGATGCCAATAGTTCTGACGGAAATAAACTTGTGCTAAGCGAGGTGCCCGGTTCTGTTCAAACATGGGAAAGCATCAATCCCGCTTTTGAAGATCTTGTTAGCTGTTGTGACTCTTCTATCTTTTCTAAGCAGTTTGTGGCGTATGCAAAACGAGATTGGCAAAGCCTCAAATCCGTCGACCCTGCCTGTTATGACCTTGAGTCGCCTCAGGCCACAAGACTCTCCCTCACCCAATATTATAACAAAGCTCTCCAGATATTTAAATTAGACTCTCAGGTGACACGAGATAGATTAAATGCATGTTTTTCAGACATGACTATTTTGGATAAATCAAATCACTTTTTTGATCAGGTATTAGTTATTTGGTGTGACCTTCTTCCTCAAATTGATGAATTAAGTGGTCACCGGAAACATACACTCCCCTATGAAGACAAAAGAAAGCTCATGAGAGCTGCCTGGGCGATCCCAGCCCCCCAAATAATGAGTCGGATGAAAATAATTATAGAGGTGCGAAAAGAGTTTGACGGGGAGGGTGTCACATCTATCGTCCTTTCGACCCCTTCAGAAGAGATTCGCGGGCGCATGAGGCTTATTAAGGATTTGAAGCCATCCCTTTTTCCAAAAGAGTCCCCCTATTATCTCGATAAGATCATGAAAGAGTTGTTTAACTATTCCAAAGGGCACCTTGAAGTGTTTCAAGAATTGCTTCACCTTGCTGGATTTAGCCCTAATCGCCCATTTTATTCTGATCAGAAGAATGAGGAGAGGGCTTTAACTTGGCTTGGGGATTGGATAAGCAAAGGGCTGGAAGAACTTAAAAAGATGCCTGAGATTTATAAAACTCTACTGCTGGGAATGGATGAATCTCAACTAAGAGACATTCAAAGGCATCTTCCCAACTGGACACCTGGGCAAGTACGCACTTTTGTTAACACCGTTGTTGTGCCTTTCCTTCACCAAACCTATAAGGATGATTTTGGTTTTGAAGTTGAAGTTGGTATGAAAAGTGAAGAACGTTATCGCGTCGTCCTGGTTGCTCTTGAAAACCATAAAGAGGATATTCAGTTCTGGTGTGAGGAGGCCGAAGAGCATTTTGAAGCCCTTCTGCTTCCCGCTATGGTCCAGCCTGGTCATTTATCCCTCGCGACAATGGACTATATCAAGGATGTCCTTGGTACTGCCTTGCTTTTGAAGCCCAATACTCTTCAATTCCATTGTAAAAAACTTAAAGATAAGGCTCATGTTCTTTTTAGGGAGAAAATGAACCTCAGAGAGAAAATTGGTATAATCATTGCCATTCTCGCAGAAGAGAACACAAGAATATTAAATAAGCGATTGGAGATTCTTGAGGGTTTCTTGGCAAAACAGGAATGGGTTGGTCAAGGTATGGACGCCCATCACCAACGATTGGTTCATAGCCTTCTTTGTATGCCTTACCCCTATATAGATAAGATTACACCCAGCTGGAATGTTGTATGTCACAAGTTGCCAAACCTAAAAGAAAGGGCAGATTTTGTAGAAGAAGTTGCGGCTAGTCCAAGCTTGAATGCGCTAGAAATCCTTCTCCTTCAAAAGTTGGGAAGAAGTGAGGGTGAAAAAGTGGGAAACATTCAAGCTGAGTAATGGAACATTTCCTGTTTTGGTTTTAAAAATGAATTGAAAATAAAATAAATATTTGCAACTTGTGTATCTGTCAAATAGATATTTTGTCATAGCAAGTCGTCCGCCTTTGCAAAATGCTACGGCGTGACTCTTCTCGATGATGGCTCGTGTGTTGTATGAATGGGCAAATATCTTGCATATCCCTCCCAAACAACCCCCTACCGATCCACAATCATCGCGGCAAAGGAGGCTTCGGCAACCAGAACGTCGTCCACATAAGCATCGCCTTTAAATTTCCAGACATTGCCGCGGCTTTTATCTTTAGAGACTTTCAATTTTAAGACATCACCAGGGACAACGGGTTTGCGGAATTTGGCTTCTTCAACGGACATGAAATAGACAAGTTTGTTGTCATCAGCACCATTGGACTTCATCACCAAAACAGCGGCTGTTTGGGCCATAGCTTCAACAATGAGGACGCCCGGCAAAATCGGCTTTCCCGGAAAATGCCCTTGGAAGTACCACTCATTGATGGAGACATTTTTTACCCCAACAGCGCTCAAGCCCAGCTGAATATCTTCAACTCGGTCAATGAGTAACATCGGATGCCGATGGGGGATGAGAGACATAATTTCATTAACATCAATAGTGTTAACAGATTTTGGATCCTTCATGGTGTCGGCTCCTTTTTGAAAGTCATGAACAATTACTGTTGATTGAGTCATTATTAATTTCCTTTTTCAGTAAGTCTTTTGAGCGCAATTGTTTGGCGGTGCCAATCCCGAACGGAAACGGATGGATAACCGGCAACGATTTCACCTTTTCCAATATCCCGCATGACGCCACTTTGGGCCGCGATCTTGGCCCCATCGCCAACATGAAGGTGACCAGCAATGCCAACTTGCCCTGCCACAACGACAAAACGACCCAATTGGGAGCTGCCCGCAATCCCCGATTGGGCAACCATCACACAGTTTTCACCCACTTCCACGTTATGGGCTATTTGGACTAAATTATCAAGCCTTGTGCCACAACCAATGATGGTATCTGCTTCGGCCCCTCGATCAATCGTTGTGTTGGAGCCGATTTCCACCTCATCCCCGATGATCACCCGCCCCAATTGGGGGATATTCAAATGACCATCTTCATCCATATGGAAGCCAAAACCTCTTTGTCCGATGCGGGCACCTGGTTTGACGACGACACGTTTTCCGAGGATGGCATGACTGATGGTGACGTTGGGGGCGATGGTGCATTCTTTGCCCAGCTCACAGCCTGTATCAATCACAGTATTCGAGCCAATTTCACAACCCTCTCCAACGATGACATTCGCTTGAATGACCGCAAATGGACCAATATAGCAATTTTTGCCAATCTTTGCTGTTGAGTGGACGGAGGCTTGAGGAGAAATCCCCCCCTCCTTTCTTATAGAGGGGTAAAATAAAGCCGCCACTTGACCATAGGCCCGATAGGGTTGAGAAGATACAAGAAGCGTTAGCCCTTTGGGGGCATATTTTTCGAATTCAGGAGAAACCAAGCAAGCCGAAGCCTTGGTTTGTTTGAATTGGTCAATATATTTGGGATTGTGAAGGCATGAGATGTGTCCCGCATTGGCTTTGTGCAATGGTGAAACATCCGTAATAACTTGGTTGGGATCAACGTTTGGGCCCAAGGATGCGCCGCATAGGGCGGCCAGATCTTGAATGGTGTAGGGTCCTGTGTTTTGATAAAAACGCTCATCTGCCACGTATTAAATCCTCCCTTCAAAATTTACATATTCAAGCACAATTTTAATGCCTTTTAGGGACTATAACATATATTAGCCAACATCTTAAATCAAAAAGAATAGGGGGTGAGGTCATAGAATTTAATGAACATGATAACAAAAAGTGAGAAAACTAAAACGAATCTTCATATACCTTTAGCTGTCAATGAGATGTTTCTCATTATTTAAACAATCATGTCATTTCGAGGAGTTTGAGCACGATGTGCTGAAAGGACGTGGCAATGACCGTATTTGTTTACAATATACGGCATCTCTCATACCCCTCACCCGCCCCATGCCTCAACTTCGTCGCGGCATGTTGCGACCTCTTGTACGTTCAAAAACACTATCCCAACGTAACAAGAAGCTGATTACGCGTCAGGGTTTCACCGGGGGTTACGTAGATCTCCATCACGATGGCCTCCGCGGGAGATTTTAAAGCATTTTCCATTTTCATGGCTTCGATCACAAGAAGAGTTTGTCCTGATTTAACCCTGTCTCCCACCGTAATCGGTAAGGAGATTAAGATGCCCGGCATGGGCGCTGTGACCGTCAGATTCTCAGGGGCCTTTTCTGGAGGGCGCACATGAGTATACAAATCCCATACTTTGGGGGTCATCACTTGAAGGCGATGCTGCGTTCCTAATAATGACAAATTGAGCCCCATGGTGGTCAGGCGAACCTGGCCGTAATAAGACTGTTCCTTGCTCTTGGCTGTAAAGCGCCTTTCACGCGCAGACCACTGAAGATCAAGATCAAAAGGTGTCCCTTCCACCTGAACCGCCCCATCTTTAAGGCTGGTAAAGGTCCCTTCACCATTGTCCACAATGACCCACTCTTCAGAAGGATTTTCCGTGTATGCCTGATGATGGATGGACGCTGCAATGGCGGGGATTAATCCTTTGGGAGCGATCGGTAGACCTGGGGTCATCTCTTCCTGAATAAAGGCGGTCGTAAAATCGCCTCCTTTTACTTTAGAGTGCAACAGCAGTCGTTCCAGAAACCCAGCATTGTGGGTAGGACCTTCAATGATAATTGTCGCTAACGCTTGTTGGAGTTGGTCGATTGCTTGGTTCCGCTTTGGTGCCCAGGAGATAAGTTTGGCAATCATCGGGTCATAATAGATGCTGATATCAGAACCAGCTTCTACGCCCGTATCCAGGCGTAAATTCTCCTTTAAGGGCAAGTCAAATCGGGTGATGCGCCCACTGCAGGGCATGAAGTCTTGCTCGGCATCTTCTGCATAAAGGCGGGCCTCCACCGCATGACCGGAAAAGGAAATTTGAGATTGGGTGAAGGGGAGGGTCTCATCAGCGGATATCCGAATCATTTGTTCAACAAGATCGATTCCGGTAATCATCTCCGTTACGGGATGCTCAACCTGCAATCGTGTATTCATCTCAAGGAAGTAGAAGTTTTGATCGCGTGCCACCACAAATTCTATGGTGCCGGCAGAACTATAGCCCACCTGACGAGCCAAGGCGACTGCTTGTGTTGTCATGGCTTCGCGCAGCTCTGGTGTCATGAAGGGGCTAGGGGACTCCTCAATGACCTTTTGGTGGCGCCGTTGCAAGGAACAATCTCGTTCCCCTAAATGCACGATGTTCCCGTGGTGATCCCCCAAAATTTGAATTTCGATATGACGAGGGACTTCTATATATTTTTCAACAAAGACGCGCCCATCTCCAAAACTCGAGAGGGCTTCATGGATGGTGCGCTCCAACCCATCGTCAATTTGGCTTGGGTCAGAGATAATGCGCATTCCTTTTCCCCCACCACCGGCAGCGGCCTTTAAGAGAATCGGATACCCAAGGTCATTCCCAAGGATTTTCACTTCCTCAGCCGTCGTGACAGGGGCATTGCTACCGGGAAGCAGGGATATGTTAGCTGTGCGCGCGATGGCTTTGGCTTCGAGTTTGTCGCCCATCATGCGTATAACATCGGGCCGGGGGCCAATAAAGACGAGGCCAGCTGCTTCAACGGCGCGTGCAAAATCAGCGCTTTCCGATAAGAAACCATAACCAGGGTGAATAGCTTCTACCCCGGATTTTAAGGCTACTGTTATGATCTCATGGGAATCGAGATAACTTTGAGAGGCGGGAGAAGGGCCGACAAAGAAAGCTTCATCGGCCATATCGACGTGTAAGGCTTGAGCATCTGCTTCTGAGTAAACGGCAACGGTTTCGATCCCCAGTCGCTGACAGGTTCTCATAATTCGGCAGGCAATCTCCCCCCGATTGGCAATGAGGATCTTCCGAAACAAGAAATCTAGTCTAAATCTTCGATAGATTTTCCACCAGATTTTGTCTTCTTGTCATCCTTTGAGCTTTTTTTCAGCATCGTCTTGACTTGGGTTTCTTCCCACTCAGGACTCAAGAAAGGAAAATATTCTTCCAAGGCTTTCAATTGACCAAGACGTGCTCCTTGCAAGCCTGCTGCAATACCAAAGGCCATGATCGGCCAAATGGGCCAAAATGCCCCAGCGCCATTCAACAACCAAACGAGAATACACCCGGCAGAAACACCTGCGTAAACAACGAGGTTTGTGTAATAAAGACGTAGTTCACGAACACGTTCCCGAACTTGAGTTTCTTTGTCCATTTGCAATCTCCCTAAAAAATTAATCTAATTGATTCTATATTACCAAAAATAACAAGATAAGCTAGCCCTATAATGGAATATTGTCATGTTTCTTCTGCGGGTTGACAAGGGCTTTGTTGGCCAGCATTTTCAAAGAGCGACACAATCGTAATCGGGTTGTTTGGGGGAGGATGATGTCATCGATAAATCCCCGGTGGGCCGCAATGAACGGATTGGAAAATTTGTCCCGATATTCTTCTACACGTGCGGCTGTTTGTTCCGGCGAGACTAAGTCTCCCCGAAAGATAATTTCAACCGCGCCCTTCGGTCCCATGACGGCTATTTCAGCCGTTGGCCAAGCAAAATTAACGTCGCCCCGAATATGCTTGGAACTCATCACATCATAAGCCCCTCCATAGGCTTTTCGAGTAATTACCGTCACTTTGGGAACTGTGGCTTCCGCATAAGCAAAGAGCAATTTTGCCCCGTGTTTAATGATGCCGCCTTGCTCTTGTTCGACCCCGGGTAAGAACCCAGGAACATCTACAAAAGTGATAATGGGAATGTTAAAGCAGTCGCAAAAACGAACAAATCGTGCCGCCTTTCTCGAGGCATTGATATCGAGACAACCGGCCAGAACCATGGGTTGATTCGCAACAATGGCGACAGTCTGCCCTTCTAGGCGTCCAAACCCGATGAGAATATTCGGCGCAAAGTCTGGTTGGAGCTCGAAGAAGTCACCATCATCGACAATGCTCAAGATAAGCTCTTTCATGTCGTAGGGCAGGTTGGAGTTCTTAGGGACAAGCGTGTCCAAAGCTGGATTTATCCGATTTGAAGGATCAGCCGTTTTGCGATTTGGAGGCGCTTCGCGGTTTGACAAAGGCAAGAAGTCAATCAATCGACGTGCCTGCATTAGGGTCTCAATATCATCCGCACAAGCCAAATCAGCAACACCGGACTGAGAGGTGTGCATGGCAGCACCGCCGAGATCCTCCGCTGTTACGGTCTCATTTGTTACAGTCTTGACCACATCCGGACCTGTCACAAACATATAGGCCGTGGGTTTTACCATAAAAATAAAATCTGTCATGGCAGGGGAATAAACGGCGCCACCTGCGCAGGGGCCCATAATCAAGGACAACTGGGGGATAACACCTGAGGCGAGGACATTACGTTGGAAGACTTCTGCATAACCGGCAAGAGAATCAACACCTTCTTGAATGCGGGCACCTCCTGAGTCGTTCAGGCCAATGAGAGGTGCTCCCACCTGCATGGCTTTATCCATGATCTTAGCAATTTTTTCAGCATGGGATTCACTCAGAGATCCACCAAATACCGTAAAATCTTGGGAGAATACAAAGACCAGGCGACCGTTGATTGTGCCGTACCCAGTGACAACACCATCCCCGGGGATCGTTTGTTTATCGAGTCCAAAATCTTTCGAGCGATGCTCAACAAACATCCCCCATTCTTCAAAAGATCCTTCGTCAAGGAGAACATCGAGACGCTCCCGTGCGGTGAGTTTTCCCTTTCCATGCTGACGATCGATGCGTTCTTGCCCGCCACCGAGATGGCAAGCGGTACGCTTCGCTTCAAGCTGCTTCAGGATCTTTTGCATTCAGACACCCTCGTATTAGTCCTCTGACTCATTATAATTTTAAATAAATTAATAATTTATCAACAAAAGGGGGAGATAATTAAAACTGAAGGGAAATATAGTTAGGAGTTAAAAATGAGTAATGTGAACCAAAAAACAATAAAGCTTATGACCACTGTTGGTTTCGTTATGGCTGGTCTTATGAGTGACACAAGTGCAGTAGGGGGCAAGATTAGTTGTGCAAAATTAGCAAAAAAGTCAGAAAGATGTGCAACAGATTTGAATTTCTACAATGAATTCAAAATGAAATGCGAGACCCAACAACCTAAGCATTTTAAAGCCTGTGAAACAGCTCACAGAGAACACGAAATAAATTTGGAGAAGTGTAAGATCGAGATGGATAAGCTCAAAGGAATTCTCGGGGAGAAAATTGAACATAATCAAATACCGACCCCTGAAGCACTCCAAGCCATGATGGAGCCGCATGTGGCTAAAGGATGTCCTCAAAAGGACCTACGTCAATTGGAGGCTATGATTGATGCATCGAAGCATTTTGAAAAAATGCATACTCCTACAACCTCTCCTACAACCTCTCCGGCAACCTCTCCTACAACCTCTCCGGCAACCTCACCCAAAACTTCACACTGGGGTGTTAAACCCAAGGCTGAAGGTGTTCCCACACTGTCGTTGGGAGGAAAGAGAAAGAAAGAAAAAGTTGCCCATGAACAAGCAGCAGCTGAGCCTCTGCATGAAGTAGGTGCGCCTCCACCACCTCCACCTCCACCCCCACCTGCCCCAGCAACACTGCCAGGTGGGGCGCTCCACATCGAGAAAAAACCGGAGGCAGCCCAACCTGCCTTGGACCCAGCAGCAGAACTCGAAAATAAGAAGAGGGCAGCTCTTCTCAAAAGAAGAGGTGCCCTTGCAGAGTCTGGGAATAGTTCTATGGATGAATCAGAAGATTAGGATTTAACGATCCTGGATTTATCTCAAGCCCCCACTCCTTAACGGTGTGGGGGTTTTTGGTAAGTAGGACAATGCCTATTCGTCTTGCCCCTCTTCCTTTCTAAAACAATTGCATATTGGCGCAGTATCGCTTACAAGTTGTTGTAAGATTGGCCCTTCATTAGAGTAAATATCATGGGATTTAATTGTGGAATTGTGGGTCTGCCGAATGTGGGCAAATCCACCTTGTTTAATGCGTTAACAGCAACGGCAGCTGCAGAAGCGGCCAACTATCCATTTTGTACCATTGAGCCCAACGTCGGCCGTGTTGGTGTTCCAGACCCGCGTCTCGACAAATTGGCCGAAATTGCGGGCTCTCAAAAGATTATCCCAACCCAGCTTGAGTTCGTTGACATTGCCGGCCTTGTCCGCGGTGCCAGCAAGGGGGAGGGCCTCGGCAACCAATTCTTAGGGCACATTCGGGGCGTTGATGCGGTTATCCACGTCTTGCGCTGTTTTGAAAATGATGACATCACCCATGTGGATGGCAGTGTTGACCCGATTCGGGACCTGACAACCATTGAGACGGAATTGATGCTGGCAGACTTGGAAAGTTTGGATCGACGCATGCAGGCGATGGCGAAAAAGGCCAAAGGCGGAGACGTGGAAGCCAAAGCGCTTCTGGATTTGGCGGAGCGCGCGAAGACTCACCTTGAACAAGGCAAACCTGCCAAAACAATGACCTACTCTAAAGATGAGGCGGATCATTTTAAACAGCTTGAACTTCTCTCAGCCAAACCCATGCTTTATGTGTGCAACGTATCGGAAGCGGAAGCGGCGACAGGTAATGAGTGGACCAAGAAAGTCTCTGACTATGCGGCGACCCACGATGCGCGTGCGGTTGTGATCTCCGCTGCCATAGAAGCTGAAGTGTCCGCCCTTGATAATCCACAAGATCAACAAGACTTTCTCGAAACGCTCGGGCTTAAAGAAACCGGTCTGAAGCGCGTCATTCGTGAAGGGTACGGTTTGCTCAATCTCTTAACCTTCTTCACCGTAGGGCCTAAGGAAGCGCGGGCTTGGACAACCCATCAAGGGGCAAAGGGTCCCCAGGCGGCGGGGGAGATTCATACGGATTTCGAACGTGGATTTATTTGTGCCGAGACCATTCCTTATGAAGACTATGTGGCCTGTGGGGGAGAAGCAGGGGCAAAGACTGCCGGTAAACTCCGCCTTGAGGGTCGTGATTACCTTGTGAAAGATGGCGATGTATTCCATTTCCGCTTCAACGTGTAAGGGAGTTTAGGTTGTGGAAGAACTCAGTTTAGAAAGACGCACTCTCCTTGCGCGATTGATTATGGTTTGTGTTGTGATCATGGTATCCAGTATGGACATCTTTCTCCCCGCATTACCCCAGATGCGCGATTATTTTGGTACGTCTGAATATCTCCTCCAGCTCACTTTGATGATAGGCCCTTTAACCAGTGCGGTTGTGGGACTCTTTTTTGGCCGCTTAAGTGATACCTACGGGCGGAGGAAGATTTTCTTTATATCTCTGGTTTTTTTCTTAACCGGTGGTCTCGGGTGTTGCATCGCCGATACCATCGACTCTTTCGCTTGGAGTCGTCTCGTTCAATCGATCGGTACAGGCGGAATTAGTATTGTTGCGGTCGTTATTGTGGCGGACATGTTTCATGGAATTCAATACGCCCGTTATATGGCCATTTATGGATCTCTTTTCCCCATTACCTTTGCAATTTCCCCCATTGTTGGTGCTTTATCTATGGAATATTTTGGGTGGCGATCTTGTTTTATTCTGAATTTTTTGGCAATGCTTTCTATCGCGGTAATCTTACGAGTGCTTCTCCCTGAAACGATAAGAAGAGGTGATAGCGCTAACCTTGGTGGTATGAGAGAACTTCTGAGGAAGGGTAAGTTATTGTTGACGGATCGGGAGTTTGTATTAATGGCTTTGGGCCATGCGCTGCCCATTGGTTTAACTGGGTTGTTCCTCGCCAACGGCTCCTTTATCTTTATTGATGGGTTTGGCATGACACCCTCCCAATTCTCCTTATTTCAAGCTATTCCCATTGCCTTAAACTTTGTCGGAGCCTTGGTATACCGCCGGTTCATTGCTACATTGGGTATAAGAGGGGCTTTGCGAATTGGCATCATCGGCTTTTTAGGATTTACGGTTGCTGCATTAGGGTTGGTGACGCAGCAATTGCCTAATAATCCCCAGATTATTTTATCAATCCTTTGCCTTAGTAATTTTGCGATGCCCTTCATTGTAGCAACTTGCGCTACCCGTGCTTTTGAGATCTTTCCTGATGATCGGGGATTATCGGTTTCCATGGTGGCGACGTTGCGAAACCTATCCTTAGCAATTATAGTGAGCTTGGCTGGGGCGTTTTTTAACGGTACGATCTTGCCCGTTTATATTGCCATGATGCTTTTATGTTTGGTTGTTTTGGGCATTCTCGTGGCAGCGATGCAACGCCCATTGGTCTTTGCTAGTGAGTGATCATTCATGAATACTGTCTTCTTCAAACCTCCACCCGGTTTTCAACCCAAGGTCAGTGTGGCAGGGTGTTATTGTGAATTTGAAGACAAAATCCTTCTCCTAAAGCGAAACTCCCATAAACATCAAGGAGATACGTGGGGCATTCCCGGAGGCAAGTTGGACGAAGGCGAAACCCCACGAGAGGCCGCAGTTCGGGAGGTTTTTGAGGAGGTTGGTATACGCATTCTTGAAGATGAGATGGAAGAAATTAGCGAGCTCTATATTCACGGTCCCCTCAACGATTACATCTTCTACCGGTTTCGGGCGCGTTTTAAAACGCTGCCGGTCATTGATCTGAGCCTTGAGGAACATGTGGAAGCAAGTTGGCTGACCGTTGAAGAAGCGCTCATTTACCCCCTCATTTATGGGGGAGTAGAAGCGTTGCAGAGTTATCAGGAGTTTGTGAAGAAGGGGTGAGGGGGGCTAAGACAATTTGATATACATTCCCCCCAAAAGCCATTCATTGAATCAAGAGGTTACTTGATTTTAGAATTTATAAAATACAGAGGGTCGAAATCTTGTAGTCATTGTACGCAATGTCTTGTCGGGACCAATATACGTTAATGGCACATTAATTGCCATGCATAATGAACCATTATCATTACTGCTAATCACATTTTGAGAATCAACATTTTGCTCCGATTGGCTAACGACTTGTTTCTCCGTTCGTTGTAAAACAAGGTTTTTTTCTTGTTGCTCTTTTGCGTCCTGAAGGGATAACTTTTTGTGATCTTCCACGACGTTGGCTTTTTCATTCTCTACACCTTGTGACGGTGAGACGTTCATAATCATCCCTGTAAGGGTAAGGGCAATAGTTAGATGGTTTAGTTTAAAGCTCATTCTAATAAATCCTTATATCATTAAAGTGTTTCGTAAATATTATATATATTTAACTATTTATAAAGTCAAGGAGTTTTCTATTTAACTGAGCATAAACAACATGCTCTGTGCCCCTCTCAGGACCAATTCATACGAGTAAATCGAAATAGTCACGCCTTTTTCGGTATGGACGCTGAATAAAGTCAAAATATAGGCTGCCAAAAGGGGCAAAGATCTTATGTGCCCTTGTTAGGACGGGAGAAGGGTGATCAAAAGTAAAATTAAAGATCTTGAGAGAGTAGGGATTGCTTCTTTCTTCCCTTTACCCCCGTTTTTTAATTTCATTGATTTCTTTATATATTCCATTTAAGAGTCTAGTCTTTGTTGCCCACAAAATTACAAGATACTCAGGCAGTTTTTGAAAGGTTGATATCGTGATTGCTCCCCCATCAAGTACTGGTATATCGATGGAATGCTCAGACATAGAAGAAGGTCTATCATCCCAAAAAACCGTGAGGGACTCATGCCGGTAAACCGTGGCGGACATAGTCATTCCTCTCCGAAGTGTCAATTCTAATGGTGGCATATCGATCTTATACGGATTCATGGAAGAAGGTCTGTCATCCCATAAAACCGCGAGGTCATCTGCCTCGACGATTACGCGTCCTGATTTAAACCCCTCTTTTTTAAATGCAGGGTCAACATTATTTTTTTCATAGAAGGTGAGTTGAGCAGCTTTTGCTTTGAGAGAAGGGTTACCTTTAATAAGCTCTCTTTGTTCTCTGCTCCAACACCCCTGATCATAAAACTCTTCGATTTGGTCGGGCGTGAGCTCTGGAAGTTTGTCATTCCCAAATTGATCGGCAATCTGTTGATAAGGGGATATTTTAGGGGGTTGCGTGGCTGTCCTTTGGTCCGTAATATCCATACATTGTACGGAGGAGGGTGCTGCAAAAATGCTTGTGAGGGCGATCGAGATAATGATTGTCAATTTGTTTAAAGTAGAGCTCATGAGTCCATTTCCTCTTTCACTTCAGTATTTCTGTATTTTTAGCAACATGACTCTTGAATTTCAAGGTATTTTACTTTAGAAAAAAACGCACCGGCCATCCATCTTCAGACCCCACGACAATCCTCCTTGGCTCTCGCATCAGTTCAGGCTATAAAAGAGGAACTGTTCCACCAATGAAGCTTCTGCATCGATGACCCCTTTTATTCATTTGCGCGTTCACACCGCTTATTCCCTGGCAGAAGGGGCGATTAAGCTGAAAGATTTGGCCAAGTCCTGCCATAAGCTTGCCATGCCCGCAGTGGCCATTACGGATACAGCCAATCTCTTTGGGGCGCTTGAATTTTCTATGATTTGTGCGGAAAGTGGCGTGCAGCCCATCATCGGTTGCCAGGTTTATGTGCGCCGTCCTTCTTCCAACGCTCTTTCATCTTTGAAACCGGCAGAGCCAGACCAGTTGATTCTCCTTGCCAAAAATGAAGAAGGCTATCGGAATCTGATTCATTTGGTGAGTGATACGTATCTGAATGCCCAGACAGGCGAACTCCCCCAAATGACGTTGGAAGATTTGAAAGCCCGAAGTGCCGGGTTAATTGCTTTAACAGGGGGACCTGAGGGAACCATTGGACGTTTGATTTCTGAAGGACAAAGAGCGGCTGCAGAAGAAGCTTTAAAGGATTTTTTGACCATATTTCCCCAGCATCTCTATATGGAAATTATGCGCCACGGCTTGAGCATTGAAGATCAAATTGAGCCGACGCTGATTGATTTGGCTTACCAATATGATGTGCCGTTGGTAGCGACGAACGAGGTCTTTTTCAATGAGCCAGACATGTATGAGGCCCATGATGCATTGTTGTGCATCGCTGAAGGGCGCTATCTGAATCAAGACGATCGCCGACGCGAGACGCCTCATCATTATTTGAAATCTGCTGAAGAGATGGTAGATTTGTTCGCGGATCTGCCGGAGGCCATCCAAAATACGGTTGTGATCGCCAAGCGCTGTTCTTATATGCCCATTCCCCATGATCCCATTCTGCCACCTTATCCCACGGAATCGGGGCGCACGGAAGCCCAAGAGCTTCGGGATATGGCAGAGAAGGGGCTCACTCTGAGGTTGGAGCGACAGGTTTACACGGAAACAGATACGGAAGAAGATCGGACCCAAAAGCAGCAGTTGTATACGAACCGCCTCAATTATGAAATTGACGTCATTGAGAAGATGGGTTTTCCAGGATATTTCCTGGTCGTGGCGGACTTCATCCAATGGGCCAAAGGTCAGGGAATTCCAGTAGGCCCAGGGCGTGGATCTGGTGCTGGCTCGTTGGTGGCGTGGGCCTTGACGATAACGGACATTGACCCCATCCGATTCGGATTGCTGTTTGAACGATTCTTGAACCCAGAGCGCGTTTCCATGCCTGACTTCGATATCGACTTTTGTCAAGATCGCCGTGATGAGGTTATCACTTACGTGCGTCAGAAATATGGAGACGATCGAGTCGCTCACATCATCACTTTCGGTAAGATGCAAGCCAAGATGGTCTTGCGAGATGTGGGCCGGGTGCTCCAATTGCCTTATGGTCAAATTGATCGCATCTCCAAACTCGTCCCCAACAATCCAGCCAATCCCGTGACCTTGGAGCAAGCCCTGGAGATGGAGCCACTTCTCGCCCAAGCAAGAGATTCGGATCCCGCGATTGCTTCCATGATGGATATCGGGATGAAGCTGGAGGGACTCTATCGCCATGCCTCCACCCATGCGGCGGGCGTGGTGATTGGGGATCGTCCCTTGGCGGATTTGGTTCCCCTTTATAAAGATGAGGGATCAGAGCTCCCCGCAACCCAATTTAGCATGAAATATGTGGAGTTGGCAGGTCTGTTGAAGTTTGACTTCCTCGGCCTTAAGACATTGACTATCATTGAAAATTGTTGTCAGCAGTTAAAGTCAAATGGGGTATCTATGGATATCTCCCAGATTCCTTTAGATGATCCCAAGACCTTTGAATTACTTCAGCGCGTTGAGACGGTTGGTGTGTTCCAGGTTGAAAGTGCGGGCATGCGGGATGTATTGCGCAAACTCCGTCCGGACCGTTTTGAAGACCTGATCGCCCTTGTGGCCCTGTATCGCCCCGGACCTATGGATGATATTCCGCGATACTTGGCTTGTAAGCATGGGGAAGAGAAGGTCACCTATCTTCATCCGGAACTGGAGCCCATTCTAGAAGAGACCTATGGGGTCATGGTCTACCAGGAACAGGTCATGAAAATTGCCCAGGTACTGGGCGGATATACGCTTGGCGCTGCTGACTTATTACGCCGAGCGATGGGTAAGAAAATCAAGTCGGAAATGAATGCGCAGCGGGCTTTGTTTGTGGATGGGGCCGTTAAAAATGGGGTCAATCCAACGGCGGCCAGCCAAATCTTTGATCAGATGGCGAAGTTCGCTGGCTATGGTTTCAACAAGTCGCACTCGGCGCCCTATGCTCTGTTGACTTATCAAACCGCTTATCTCAAAGCAAATCATCCCCTCGAATTCTTTGCCGCGTCCATGACCTATGATCAAAACAATACGGATAAACTAAATGTGTTTCGTCAGGATTTAGAACGTATGGGTGTTCGTCTATACCCACCAGATATCAATGGCTCTGAGGTGAATTTTAGTGTGGAGAAGGAGGGAATCCGTTATGCCTTGGCTGCTGTTAAAGGGGTTGGGGATGCAGGTATGAAACAGATTCTAGAGGAACGCAAAGCCAATGGTTCCTTTAAAGATTTGAATGACTTCGCCAATCGCGTCGGCGTGTCTGGCGCCAATGGGGCGATGAATAAGAGACAGTTGGAAAATTTGGTAGCAGCTGGGGCCTTCGATACTTTAAATGCTAACAGAAAGCAGACTTTCATAAGCATAGAACAGATCTTGAGGCATGCAGGGTTGGCCGCGGAAGAAAAGCAAAGTCAGCAGCATAGTTTGTTTGGATTTGCGGCCGCAGAAGGAAACGTCACCTTGAATCTACCCAAGGTGAATGATTGGGGATCCTTGGAAAAATTGCAGCATGAATTTGAAGCACTTGGCTTTTTCTTGTCGGCCCATCCCTTGGATATTTACGGGGGCTCCCTGTCTCGGTTGGGGGTGACGACCAGCGATTTTCTGAAAAGTATGGGGGACGGGGCGAATGTAAAATTGGCAGGCATTGTGTTGGTAAAACAAGAACGTACCTCCAAGGCCGGGCAAAAATTTGCTTTTGTTCAATTATCTGACGCGCAAGGGGTCTTTGAAGTCGCTGTCTTTTCTGAGACCTTTAATAAATCCCGGGATCTTTTAGAACCCGGGAAGCCTCTCTTAGTATCCGCCACTTTGAAACAAGAAGCGGAAGGAGATCGAGGCGGGGAGGGGTATCGTTTGACGGCACAAGGCGTCCAACTCCTTGACGAGGCGATGCAGACGCTGACGCGCATGATCACCGTTCGATTGGATGAAACAGCAAAGGCAGACCATTTGAGGGAGATTTTGATGAAAGCCCCTCAAGGGACGGCGCGTGTCTGCTTAGAGGTGGTCTTCAACGCTTCTCCAAAGGTTCAAATTTTGCTTCCCACTGGTTACCATATTCAAGCGGAAACGCGTTCCCACTTGCTTGGACTTCCTGGTGTATTGGGGATTGAAGATTTGTAATTAAAAACCTTTTTAAACGCCTCTAACATTCTCAAAGTCAACGGTATATCTATTTCTCAAATTCGTTGATTGTGATAAAAAATCTGAATTGACAAAATGACGAAAACATAAATATAATTTTACGAAAACCACTCAAAGAAAAATAATAAATAAGGAGAAATCATGAAAAAGTATTTATTCGTTCTTAGTTTTGTTATTCTCGCTCTTTCAATAAAAGCTGCAGAAGACGAAGGCCCAAAAGATTCTATATCTGTCGGCGTCCCCCTTGTTCAGGCTTCTGTTCAGGCTTCTGATCAAGCGAAAACTCCAGAAGAAATTATGCAAGAGTTGAACAACAACCCTCAGGGTGTGGAAATGGTCGGGGGTTTTAAAAATCTATTTACAAAAGTTGCGGTTCCAAAACAAGAAGCTGTGCAAGCGCAAATTGAATTGCTCGTGAGAAATAACGAAGATCTAAGACGTGCCGCCCAAGATTCTGACGCTATTCGAAGAGCATTGGGTGAAGCCCAAGTTCAAAGGGATGCTGCGATTCGGGAGAAGGAACAAAAAGAGGCAGAGCATACTGCGTTACGCGCCCGTATTGCTGTCCTTGAGAAAGGTAAAAAAGATCTTCTCATTAATCTAGACCAAAAGAGTGCGATCGCAGCCCTTGAAGAACAACGTCGTCAAGAATTAACAGTGAAAAATCGTGAATTGTCAGAGAGCTTCAATCAAGTCGCCCAATTGGTGAATGAGCTGGGAGGTCTGGAAGCAGCGACCGCCGACTTAGAAGTGGCTTAGGATATGCAAGAGGGAAGTGCTGAAGAAGTTAAAAAGAAAGTTTCTCAAATTGAACTCATTATATCGCAAAACAAGGAAAGAATGGCTCGATTAACTGTCCAAAAAGATGAATTAGAAAAGCGCCAAGCCCTTCATAAAGAGGAAATTAAGGCTTTGGAGCTAAAAATTAAAGAGAATGATTTTTACCAACAATTGAGCGATATGATTTATGATAGAAGTATCAGTGACGAAGAACTCGCCTTTCAATTTCTTTCGATTTGCAATGTCTTACACATGGATCTTGACGAGCTCTCCAAAGGGAGAAAAAGGCTCATTGAGATCTTGATTGGTGTTTCCTTGCCACGGGAACCCCGCCCTGAGTCTATCCCGGATCCTTTGCCAGAAGATTATATTACACTAAACCCGACAGAACGATTTAGGTTTATTGGTAATGATTTCACTCCACTTGGGCTTTCCTGGTATGGTGTACCATTGAAGCTTAAAAAGTGTACGCATAAAGGAAGTTCTTTTGAAGCAAGTTATGAACAGGGGGTTAAGGAGGATGCTTCTCAACGTCTTAAGGCATTAAACAAAAGTAAAAAATAAGGAATATTCATGGGAGAAAGCATTTCGCTTTCTCCCCATTGCCCTCAAATTACCACCTGTGATGCCCAATAAATTAACCACAAGTCCATAAAAATCTTGCAATTTTGCGTCAGACAACCTACTAAAAAGGTAAGAGTCAATTGCCAAGAGAAAATTAAACTCATGAAATCCAAACACCTCCCCTCGGCCTACTTCATTTGGGCGTGCGCTGTATTTTTCTATTTGTACCAATACATCATCCGCGTCTCCCCAAGCGTCATGAAGGACGACTTGATGATTGCCTTCGATGTGACGGCCATTGGGTTCAGCAGTTTATCTTCCTTTGCTCTGTATAGCTATGCATTGATGCAAATTCCCGTGGGCATGTTAGTGGACCACTATGGAACGCGCCGGATGATATTATCTTCCATTACGTTGTGTGTTTCGGGGGTTGTCCTGTTTGCTTCTTCTGAACAACTGATCTTTGCCTATCTTGCTCGCATGATGATGGGCACCGGCTCTGCGTGTGCTTTTCTTTCTGTCAGTAAGATTATCAATGAATGGTTTCCTGATGCGCGCAAAGGTCTGATGATGGGACTCACCGCGACCTTTGGCACCTTTGGGGCCTTTTTGGGGGGCCGTCCGCTTGTCATGCTTATTGAAAGCCAAGGGTGGCGGACAAGTTTGCTCATTCTTGCCGCCATTGGATCTGTCGTCCTATTCTTGAATTTTATTGCCCTTCCTCACCATCCTAAAACAGCCAAAGAAGTTGTGCCTGGGGAGGAAATGACCTCATTTAAATCCATCCTTGCGGTCTTTAAGAGCTCTCAAGCCTGGATCTTTGCGCTTGTTGCCGTGGGCATCTATCTTTCTATCTCTGTAGTCGCAGATTTGTGGGGTGTCTCCTTCGTGCAAGAAAAATTTGAAATTGACCGTCAGAATGCGGCAAGTATGATTTCCTACATTTACTATGGCACGGCCGTAGGGTGTCCCCTTTTCGCATGGTTTAGTCGCGTGATTGGTTCTGTCAAGCAAGCCGTCATTATTGGCGCGTTTGGGATGATTGCGCTTCTCGCCTGTTTGGTTTTTGTTGATCATATCTCCGTGCTTCAAGGAAAGAGCCTCTTCTTTGCCATTGGCATTTTTACAGGGGCTGAGATTTTGTGCTTCATTGCCGCTTGTACCATCATGGGACCTGAAGTTGCGGGCACGATGACTGGATTCCTAAATGGCGTGGTTAGCCTGGCGTCAGCCATGATTCAACAGCACGTGGGCATTGTCCTCGACTATTTCTGGGAAGGGGAATTGACCGCTGCCGGCGTTCGGGCGTATTCCCTTCACACCTACAAGGTTGCCTTTGGGGTGATCTTATTTTTCACCTGTATGTCTTGTATCCTTGCCTTCTTTATTAAGCCGGGTCATGGGGAAATTAAACAATCTTAAAGTACAGTGGTAATGCCTATTGTCAAGCAATGGGCAATAATATAATTATGAATTTCAATATTTCCTTAGTATAAAAACTCTCAAGACTATTTAATTTGAGAGGTGTTTATTTGTTATATGCCATATCTCCCCACAATAGAGAAATATATGCTCAATATCTTGATGATTATTTTAGACTCCGAAAAGAAGTTCTCATTGATCAAAAGGGCTGGGATTTAAAATCCATTGAAGGTAAGGAAATGGATCAATTTGATCACGACCAAGCCCATTACCTCATTTATAAATCTCCTCAATCCAATTGCGTGACGGCAGGCGTGCGATTAATGCCAACAACAGTGCCAAATCTAACTGTTGATATTTTTTCTCATCTCATTGATCCTTCGCATAGATTCGCTCCCTCATCAGAAGTTTGGGAATGCAGTCGATTTGTCACCAAACCGTCTGCGGTAAGTACCCATAAGGAATTGATCAAAGAGGCTACTTTCATGTTGTTCATTGGTATGCTGGAATATGGATTGCGCAATGATGTTCATGCTTATCTTGCTTTGACAGATGTGCGCCTGGAGCGCATTGCTAGAATGAACCAGTGGTATATGACGCGTTTAGGGGCGGCACAAATCATCGGGAATACGCTAGCTGCTACAGGCCTTTTTGAGGTGTCCAGCAGAGTCGGGGAGAGGATAAGGCGCAATTCTGGCATCTCTAAAAACATTTTTTGGGAAGAGAGGGGCCTTTCTTCCTCTATTACCAATTACCATCATCTTCACTTCCTGAATCTTCAGTCTGTTTGACTGGAACCACTTCCACTGTAACTTGGGGAGTATCCGTAACAGTCTGGGTACCAGAATGATCATGGGGTGATCTTCTGCCTGATCCTTCTCCCGAAACTGCTGTTGCCTCTGAATCGCGAGATGAAATAGACGAAAATTCACTATGATCCCCATCAATCGGAAGCAGATTTCTTCGAATGCTCAAATGGTTAAAAAACTCTCTAGCATGCTCCGCATTCATATGTCTTATTTGGTAATCTAATTCCTCATACCTGTGAACAGTCTCGATTAATTGTCGAGTAGAACCTGTCATATCAATGCCACAACAGCAGAATTTAACATTGTTAAAACACCAGAAATTCATGATGCCACCTGCTCTGCACCACTCAACAAAGTCACCCAGAAGATGATCTGTAAATTTGAGAGGGCCTGGCATAACTCGGAAAATAAAGGTAGTGGTTAACAAGGCTTGAGCTGGTACATTGTCAATCCCAACAGCGGGCAATACCGTACGCACTAAATGATCCGCAACAGGCCACCCTAAGTACATCATCCATAGGGTGCGTGATGTAATTGTGGATATTCTTCCACCCATTAAGGGGGCTTCTAATCCTTTGCCCCAGAGCTGAAATTCATAGGTAGTCAAGGGAATTTCTTTATAAGCAACAAAGGGTTGGAGGAGTGAGAATACTCCTGCTCCAACGTAGCCAATTGTGGATGCTAATCCTGGGCTCGCGGTGCATAATATGGATACTTCTTGAAATACATACTTTGTCATAAGGAACATCACAGGCATGCTTAACGCATGCATTACAACACTGGCTGCTTTAGATATTTTTTTGTTTCTTCGATGCCATATGACAATCCGATTGGGTACATGTTTTGCTTTATCTAATACATGGTTAGAAATCTTTACGAGGCGATTGTATAAAGGAGAAAAGGAAATAACGTTCAAGTTTAAGCTTTGACTAGGAGCTTGTGCGTGACTCTCTTGACCTTCCCGATGTTCATTCTCACCCTCCAATCCCAATTCATCGCCTTCATTGTCAGTGGGAACTTGGCGAAATCCACCGGCAGGCGCGAGTGCAGGAGCGTGATGAGCGAGGTTCAAGTCCACGGCTTCAGCGTTAAATTGATTAGGGGAATTGGCATTACGTTTTATGATAAGTGATCTCATTGCAAAGGCATCACTGAGCTCGTCCCTTAAAGGGGCAAGATTTTGGTCTTCGTAAGTATGTAAAGGATTATCAAGTGGGTCGCAGGTAAAGTATGTATACCAAAAATAAACAAAGATGAATGTCGCTGCCGTAAAAATGGATTTTGTTACAAATGGGGCCCAACCTTCTGTCAACCTGCCTTCATTATCCCAGGCTTGGATACCGAGATAGGACCACCAAATGGCGTATTGCGCAGCGTTCATGAGGGGGTGATAGGCAACTCGTTCATACCAAGGAAGAGACGTCGATGTTACAGTTCTTGTCAATAACTTTGCATCAGGAGTTACTTTACGATCGACACGATCTGCAAATGTTTTGGACGTTAAGCCGGCAAGAAAAAATTGGGGGGCAGAGGCCCCCGCAACTAAGAGCCAGCTTCCAACGCTGTCGACAGGAATGTGGGCATTCATCCCTGGAATTGAATTTCTCAAAACATTGAGGAGCCAGGGATCGACCACTGTAAAATCAGCGGCTCCGAGAATACCAAACGTAACGATAAGGAAAATGCTTTTGCCGGTGGGGCTAAATCTTAATTGAATTAACGTGCGACCCAAGTGGTCTTCGATGCGTTGCCTTCTTTCGATTACGATTACATCTTCCCCATTTTGGGCGTCACCATCCGTGACATTGGATAAAGCTAAATTGTCTCTATTTGGTTGACCTCGGGAGGTCATCATGGCGGGTTCATCCCGTAGAAAACTATAAGGATCATCTTGTGTTTGAGCAGAGACAACTCTATGAGAACCTTGGATATCGCCATCTTCTGGCTCGGCTGTTAGAATTGGAAGAGAGAAGCTGAGGAAGAAAAAAATAAAACAGAAATAATTAATTAAGATTCTATGTTTAAGCATTGATTTTCCCTTTTAATTTTTTCATGTATGTTCATACAATTTATTTTTAATTCCAACACCAGTTAGAATTTTGACTTTGTAAAACTGGATCGGATGAGTATCAGCTTAACCATATTGATATGAATTGACAAGAATCTTTAAATAAATATTGAATAATTTATCTAAAGGTTGAGAAGGTTCAAGAGGGGCGTAGGTAATACATTCAAAATTATTGGTTTTGTGGGGTATAAAAAAAATCACCTGTGTTTTGATAACCATTTAAAAGGTCAGCAGGGATATGATTCATTGTGATATTGAAACGTACCAAAGGCAGAGATCGAATGAGAGGTAGGTCTCTAAATCTGTTATTCGCGAGATTCAGCAGCCTAAGGTTCAACATGGAGGAAAGGAGAGATTGGCCAGACAAGACGTCAGTTTCAATGAGGTTATTAGCCAGAACCAGAGCCAAGAGGCCCTTAAACTTCGGCAGACGGTCTTGATAGAGGCCCACCAAGGTAGTGATCTGATTGCCAGTAAGATCGAGAATTCTCAATTTTGGAAGCACTGGTAGGTCCTCAAGAAGCTTGGGTGTTCTTGTGTTAATGAGATAAAGGTCTGTTAAGCATTCAAATTGGGGGAGTGTTTTAAGAAATGCCATCTGAAAAGGGCCCCCTGAAATTTCGAGTCTCTCTAAGCAATTCGCTTCGCACGTAAATCCATTCAATACTAATTTATGGGGATTTGTCTCTGGTGGAAGATGCCATTTTAGCGCAAAAAGTAATTTGTAAAGAGAGTCCCGAGGGTCAAATGCTTTTACAAACTCTTGTAGTTCTTGAAGAGGGGGTAGATCCTTTAGGGCTTCAGGCATAAGAGCCGCTTTACAATTTCGTTCATAAAGAATTTCAAGGATATAAATCATTTTTGAAATCGACTCTGTACCTTTGTTGTCCTTGCCTTTCCAAAGATTAAGGAAAGCGGCCACAAGTTCCTCAACATCCATAGCGGTAAAGCCAATTTTCAGTTGAGCTTGATCACCGGTTTGTTCACATTGAATGTTTTCTAAGGGCTTCTTAAATCCTTCAGGGCATCCCATTAATACACGTAGATCCTGAACACTCGCTACGTTGGGAATGAAATTATTATTGAACGTTAGCATTCGAAGAGACTTTAAACTATTCACTCTTGAGACGTTGTGGAGATGGTTCTCATTTAAAGCAAGTGTTTGGAGCTCTGAAAGTCTTTCTAAGGAGGGGAGAATAGGAGCAAGGGAACATATTTGATTTTTTGAAAGATCCAGAACTGCTGTTCTCGGGAACAAGTTTATGAGTTCATTTAATACGGCAAGACTCTCTTTGTCATCATGAACGAATAAACCAGAAATACTAAAGAATCCGCTTTCAATTCGCATAGCGATGCTTTTTTGCAAGTACCTCAACCTCAATTCTGTAGCGAGGCGAATGCATGCTACTGGCGCGTTTGCTTGGACGAGATTGACCAGGATTGCTGGATTTTGCCAGAGAGCTGAATTAATTCGATTCACTTGAATATCGAACTGATCCGCTAGCGCTAGTACCTGGATGATGACATCCGTTCCATGAAGCTCAGGATTGAAACGCGCAAGACATTCATTGGCACTATCATTTAAAGAATGAGGCGGGACACAAACACTGTTAAAGTGTATGTCCTCCCATTCTTGCAACATGGTGGCTAGGTTCTTCCCATTGCTCCCAATCCAATCAAGGTCTGTATCTTTGTTCTCTATGGGACTCAGGCCAATTGTTTCTTCCGCCTGGTTGCCCCAGAATTCTTGACTGGTTGCTTGTTTACTCTTCAACTTTTGCGTGGCTGCATAATACAACTCTGGCCACAGTGCTTCGAGTATGTCCTTAAAGGTTAGATGCAAGTTCTTGGTCAACACATCCTGGAGAAGAAACGACTTGTCCAGAAGAACTTTCACATACCAAGGATGAAATTCTGTCGCCGGAAATGCATCTTTAAGACACTTCAGCCAATGAAGGTGAAGAAGGGGGATTGAGTGGCTTAACAGATGAATGCGGGCTTGAAAGGATAAGAGTTCTTGAGATTCCAAGAGGCCTATTGCTTGGTTGATCGCAACAAGGAGAAAATGATCACCAACCCGATACTTGAGTTTGAAAATGCCCCCTTTGGTTTCTTCATTTACGGCAAAGCCACAAGATCTCACAGGCATCTCGAGGGAGTTACCCTCCCCTGATTCTGCTGGGTTTACAGGGGGGAGGAGGAGAAGATTAATAATGGCGTTTAAAAGATTGACATCCTGTTGCCCCATTTCAAGACTTCCGATCCATTGTTGGCGAAATAGCTGACAGGCGACCCCCACAGGGTCAACAGAGTCAGCGTCTACGTGAGCAAGATCTCCATATTTGCGAAATCGCACAAGTTGTGCAACAGTTTGAGTGTCTCTCTCTGTCGCTGCTGCAAACCCTCGCTCTTGAAAATATGTCAATACTCTGGGCGGGAGAGCTAAGAAACCCTTTCGCGCTTCCTCAAGGATACGTTTCCAACTGAAATGAACTCTATCATGATTGGGATTCGGAAGGTGTTTGAGGACAAGATCAATGTACTTAATGGCATCCTCTAAAGTCATTGTATTGATATCAGTTTCTTCTATTAAGTCTTCTCGCATGAAATCTAAGGGATGAGTTGACTCCATACAGGCATAGTTAGCTCCCGCCTCGAGTCTGAGCATGGGAACTTTATCCCAGGAGATCATTGGGCTGGAGTCTTCATGACCTCTAATAATATCTTCATAGGCAGTATTTTGGTCAAAACCGTCTAGAGGAATAAGATCCCAAGCCATTTGACATGCTTTGGCTCGAAAAGCGCCTCTCTGGCAAGCCCAGTCAAATTTTTCGACAAAGAACTCTTTAACATTTTGAGGATATTCCTCTACAAGGGTTTTGAGATTAATGCATGAGATCTTTGATAAGGATTCCAGACTTTCCTTAGTGTATTTGTTAAATTTATCAAGGTCATCCAATTTGTATCGGACTCTTTCACCATAAGCGTCAGCTTCAGTCACCCATTGTCGAAGTTGCTTGAGGATCTCTGGAATGATCATTTCAAAGAAGTGAATAACCATAGCATTATTAACTTCTTTTTCCCCATTTTTTAGGAAAATTTCGTAACAATAGCCTTCGTGGGGGTGAATATATTTGAGAAGTTCTAGATAAGTAATCCTGGTTTTTAATTTTGCTACCATCATATTAAAGGTTTGAAGCAACTGACGAACTGTTTCTGGACGGCCCGAAATATTTAGTCCCAACGATGCAGCTTCACTATCATCAATTGCAAAGACGCGCACATCTTCATCAAGGACAGGAGCCTCGCTCACTTCATCGTGGTCATCTTCTGTTTCTGTTGCAAGATCATTCACCCGATTGGAAATATTATGAAATGTAAAATCTGTATTTTGCTTCAATTTATATTGCGATGATATTTCGTCAAATTCTATTTGATACTGTTCAAGTTGATCCATGAGGTGAGCAAGCATCAAGGGGAGAGCGTTCTTAACGAATTTCTCTTTGACATCTTCGGGGATGATGTCATTTCCAAATGCCAAATAAAGAATGTTTCTGCCAATAAAAACATGTTCATCAACATGGTAAATTTCTTCCCCGATCATTCCATCTTCCCATTTAGAGGCCAAGCAGATCTTCCGTCCACCAGCATAAATATATTGAGCAAGCTGAAATGTAGGCTGGAGGAAGGGATCAAAACCAGTCCTTTTTAAAATGAATTTTCCACCCACCGGCTCAACAGATAAATTAATAGGATTTGCATGGGCTTGGGATAATATGCTGAAAAGGACTCGCATCCCGACAGAAATAGGATCAATCTCGCCAAAGGCTCTATTGCCAGTCGAAACGCTTATGAGCCATTCCATGAAACTTGAATTGGCGTTACTTCTTCTGACTCCAACAAATTCATGCCTTTTTTCTGTTGTCCAGCTCGCTGGATTCTCAATAAAATTTTTGATAGGGGCATTGAATCTGTTTTGTTCTACTGTTGGGGTATCGATCATTACCTCATCTAAGACACCAAATTCTATGGGTTCTGAATCAAGACCAAACATTCGCTCAAACCAATAGCGAAAATATTTATTCCCGACTTTAAAGGGATAGGTGTCTTTTTTTGAGACCGTTAAATCACCGATCTTACAAACTTTCTCACCAACGATATTATCCTCACTGGCATTTTTAGTTCCAAAGCAAAAGGGTCCAAAGCATTCCCAGGAGAGAGCTGTTCTTGCAGTCGTTTGAGAAATTCTCTGTATGGGGCCCCCGAGCATGCGTAGACAAGCCTTTGGGGTGACGAAATTCCTTTGGAAAACTAAATCCCTATCTTTCGTAGGTTTGGAAAAGGCTCCCCTAAAGTCTGCAAAACAAGTATCAATTGGTTTCAAGGGGTTGAGTACTAAAGCCCTCGTTAGGAAATAATGAGCTTGAAGTTTAAATCTTCGAACTTTTTCTTCCCAGTCAGGAATTTGAGAAAATATATTCACAAACCTTGCTAAAAAAGTGACGTTTCCTTCGGATCCATCCTTGAAAATCTTCAGACCTGGTTTGATCACTCTTTGGGGCGGCGCGGGCTCCTCCATAACTTGAGCTCTTCTGAATCTTGGGGATAGAGATTGGACGGCTCGTCTCGGGGACATCGGTGCGGCACGAGGGGAGCTTATGACTTCTTGGGGAGGTGGGGGAGGGGGTGGAATCTGTTCATCTTCATCGACAAATGCTATGGCATTTTTTGGAAGTGAATTGAGAAACTTTGAAACGGGTGTCGATTTTTCCACAAAGTAGTCTTCTGGTATATCCTGATAGGTTTCGGGCAAATCGGGAAGGTCTAGGGAATGGCGCAAAATGCACCAGAGAAGGTCCCCGTTTTTGTCCGCAAAAGACTTGAGATCAACAAGCATCCAATCCAATTGGGAAAGTGTATCTGGTGCAGAAGTATCATGCTGTCTTAAGTTTTGTAGGAGATTGTTGAGAGACGTTTTAAAATACTTGGACTGAGTGTGAAAATATTTAACCCATTCATATATTTCTAAAAGGTCTTCCTTACATAAAGTAGAGCTGCTTATTTTATCATAAACTCGAATTCTAAGGTTGTGCCATTCCTTTTGAAACCAAAGAGATTGATTTACAGCTAAGAGAAGGGTTGATACATGGTCAGAAGTTGTCTGCCATTTTGTCAGTATTCTTTTTAAACTGTTGGTAACTCTTGTGAGAGGTATAAAATGATCCGTGCAAGGCTTGGAAATCAATTTGATGGCTTCTGCTTCGGTAAAGCAATATTCTGGAGGTACAGCTACCTTCATGAATCGCTCTAAGTCTTGTACCAATGGATCGGTTGGAGGTACCTCGAGAAGCAAACGATGGATATTTTCTGCGAGCTTCACAGGGAGGGGGGCAAATAGATCAGGTTTGGCTGATAGAGAAGAACTTATAGCTTTTTGAAGGCTCTGAATTGCAGATTTTGCTTCTCTTATTCGGTCTTGATAAAGTTGATTTGTGGATTCATCCTCAAGCTCAACCACTTCCATGGCAAAACACGGAGCAAGGAAAACAAGACAAAAGAGAGCGAAAACCTTCATTTTGTTCATTTCTTTTAGGGTAGAAAGTTCTTAATTGTCTATCAGTATAGGGCGATTACCTAAAATGATAAATACATTTTTGAAAAATTTCATATTAAATCTGAGAGTTTCATTTGTTATTAGCTAGTGGATTGATTTCATTAATGTTTGTGTAAAAAAAGGACAATATAGATTTTAACTATTTGAATTATTGAAAGCTTAAGAAAGATAAGTGGCGCGTCCTGGAGGATTCGAACCTCCGACCTGCGGCTTAGAAGGCCGTTGCTCTATCCAGCTGAGCTAAGGACGCAATTTGTCGGGGTAACTCCCCCGAAACTACACTTGCATAATATCTTTTTGCTTGGTGCTAAGCAAGTCGTCAATCTTTTTGATGTGCTTGTCCGTGACAGTTTGGACTTCTGTTGAAAGGCGATGAAGCTCATCTTCAGAAATATCCCCATCCTTTTCAAGCTTTTTCAAGGCCTCCATGCCGTCTCTTCGGACATTACGTACACTAATCTTGGCGTCTTCTGCATATTTGCCGGCGATTTTCACCATTTCTTGGCGACGTTCCTCACTCATGGGGGGCAAAGGAATGCGAATAAGCTGTCCATCTGCTGCTGGATTTAAACCAAGGTCGGAGTCACGAATTGCTTTTTCAACCGCTTTGACCATGCCTTTATCCCACACTTGGACTGTGAGCATGCGTGCTTCGGGAACGTTAATGGTTCCGATTTGATTCAAGGGCATGAGAGATCCGTATACATCTACCTTGATACTGTCGAGCAAATTGGTAGAAGCGCGCCCGGTTCTAAGTCCTGTAAACTCTCTTACAAGAACTTCGTATGCTCCATCCATGCGCTTTCCCAAGTCAATTAAAAGTGTTTCTGTCATTGAATGCATCCTTTTTGGTTTTTATTTTTCTGAAATTAAGGTGTAGTTTCCTTTGCCACAAACAACTTTAGCAAATCCACCCTTTTCAAAAATAGAGAAAATGGCAATTGGAATCAAGTTTTCCCGAGATAAGGCAACAGCTGTTGCATCCATGATGCCAAGGTTTCGGTTTAAAATGTCATCATAGGAAAGTGTCGGGTGAAATTCTGCTTCGCTGTTCTTGTGGGGGTCAGAACTATAAACGCCATCCACCTTTGTTGCCTTCAAGAGCAAATCACACCCCATTTCGGATGCGCGTAATGCAGCTGCCGTGTCTGTTGTAAAGAAGGGGTTGCCAGTGCCACCGGCAAAAATGACGACACGACCTTTTTCCATGTGGCGCAAAGCCCGGCGACGAATATAGGTCTCGCCTATGGCCTCAATTGGGAAAGCACACATGACCCGACAGTGCATGTTGGATTGCTCAAGGGCATTTTGAAGGGCTAAAGCGTTTATGATGGTGGCCATCATTCCCATGTAGTCAGATGTTGCGCGATCGATACCATGCTCTTTGGCGCCTGTTACACCTCTGTAGATATTTCCACCGCCAACGACGACGCAAACCTGCACTCCAAGTTGATGCACGTGGGCGATTTCTGAAGCCATCTTTTCGAGCATGCCTTGGTTGATGCCTTGCGAGGTTGACTCCTCACCAGCCAAGGCCTGGCCGGATATCTTTAACAATACCCGGTTATAAAGAGGCTTTTTGGAGGAAGAGGAGGGAGGTGTCACCATCTCAATTGTTACCACTTAATTAATTATGAGTGCAGTTACTATCCTTATAAACCTGCCTGCGCCAATACTTCTGCTGCAAAGTCGGATTCAGCTTTCTCAACGCCTTCTCCTAAAGCATAGCGTACATATCCTTTTAAGTGAACCGGTGCATTTAATTCTTTTGAAGCCGTTTCCAACATATCGCGAATCTTTGTTTTGCCATCAATAATAAAGGTCTGTTCCATTAAGACAACTTCTTCATAGAATTTGCGCAAACGACCTTCAACCATTTTAGCAATGATATCATCGGGGCGACCAGAAGCACGTGCTTGGTCTGCCACAATCGTTTTTTCCCGGTCCAATGATGTTGGATCGAGGTTTTCGATGAGCAAAGCTTGCGGGTTGGCAGCTGCTATATGCATGGCGATACGCTTGCCAAGGTCGGCTAATGTGCCTTTATCACCAGAAGATTCCAAAGCCACTAAAACACCTATTTTTCCAAGGCCAGGGGAAACCGCATTGTGGACATACGATGCAACATGCCCTTCGGAAACACTCAAACGCACAACGCGGCGCAAATGCATGTTTTCTCCAATAACGGCAATGAGGCGTGTGATTTCGTCCTCAACGGTTGGAGCTTCGCCTGGAAAAGGAGCCGCCTTTAAGGTATCAACTGTATAGTCTTGTTTTGCAGCAATAAGGGCCGTATTGCGAACCAAGTTTTGGAAGTTCTCATTACGGGCGACGAAGTCAGTTTCTGCATTGATTTCAACAACAGCACCTGCCGTTGCATTGCTGGCATCATCTATTGCAGCGGCAACAAGTCCTTCAGATGCTACGCGCCCAGCTTTTTTAGCGGCGGCCGCAAGCCCTTTTTTGCGAAGCCAATCGATGGCGGCTTCCATATCGCCCTCAACTTCTGTGAGCGCTTTTTTACAATCCATCATGCCGGCGCCTGTGCGTTCCCGTAAATCTTTTACGAGGTTTGCTGTAATTTCAGCCATTACTTAAATCTCCTTAAAAAAACGATATAAAGATATTTTCAACGACCCGTTATTCAGGTGTCGAATCTTCCTTAGGTTCAGCTGGACTTTCAGCTTTATCTTTCCCTTTTGCTGTTTTAATTTCGGGTGAGGCTTCAGCAGGAGCTTCAGCACCAAACTCTTCAGCCAGTGTTTCGATGGCTATTTCCGGTTCTAGAACTTCCGTAGGAACTTCTGCAGATTCACCAAGATCGATACCAGCGGAGGACATTTCAGCTTGCAGGCCAGCTAATACAGCGCCTGATATCAGCTCGCAGTATAGTCCTATGGCTCGTAAGGCATCATCATTGCCTGGGATTGGGAAAGTTACGCCTTCTGGATCCGAGTTGCTATCTAAGACAGCCACAACTGGAATGTTGAGACGGCGAGCCTCTTGAATGGCGATTGCTTCTTTGTTTGTGTCAATAACAAACAAAATATCAGGCAATCCACCCATTTCACGAATACCACCGAGGGCCATGTCGAGCTTATTAAAGGATCGTTCGAGGTCGAGACTTTCTTTTTTCGTTAAGCCAGATGCTTGGCTCAACCGTTCTTCCATTTCTTTCATTCGTTTGATGGATTGGTTTACAGTCTTCCAGTTTGTCATCGTGCCGCCTAACCAGCGGTGATTGATGTAGTATTGACCGCAACGTTTGGCGCTTTCTTTAATTCTTTCAGAAGCTTGTGTTTTTGTACCCACAAACAAAACGCGTCCTCCACTTGCAACTGTATTGCGAATGGCTTCCATTGCATGATGCAACATGGGAACGGTTTGTTGTAAATCTAGAATGTGAACACCATTACGAATGCCAAAGATGTAAGGTGACATTTTGGGATTCCAACGGCGTGTGTGGTGACCATAATGAACGCCTGCTTCAAGCAATTGGCGCATGGTAAAAGATGGCGTAGCCATGATATATTAACTCCTTTTTCCGGTTAAACCTCCACAGGGGGTGTGATTACTGATCATTTTCTCAAATAAAATATGAGAAACAATAACACCGGACGGTTTTTGAAGGCTCTCCCCCCATAACCACCCCTGTGTGTGGACTTCGATCAAATCTTTAGCATGTCTGAAAGCGTTGTGCAACCTTAATTTACGAGGGGAATGGAGCACATCAGGTTGGGTATAAAAACTTTAATTCTACAAATTTGGATTTCAGATCTTGCTGAAATGGAAACGATGGATTATCCTTTTTTTAAATTAGCGTTATGATCTAGGCAGAAATAATACAATGAAAAAACTCGTGGGGGCAATCATTCTTGCAGGGTTTGCTTTGGCAGGTTGTTCGACAACGACAGTGACTGAGAAGGCACAAGATAAGCTCTGTACAGGCACTAAACGACCCTATCAGGTCAAAGGAACTTGGCATTATCCACAAGACCATTACAACTATGAAGAAGAAGGCGTCGCTTCCTGGTATGGACCTAAATTCCATGGTCGCCCAAAGTCTTGTGGAGAAATTTTCAATATGCATGGGATTAGCGCCGCCCATAAGACATTACCGATTCCTTCCGTTGTACGGGTAACCAACGTTAAAAGCGGAAGTAGTGTTAAACTTCTCGTCGATGATCGTGGGCCATTTATTGGGGATCGTATTATAGATCTCTCAAAGGGGGCTGCTACATACCTTGGCATGTGCAATCAAGGCCTTGGCAAGGTTCGCGTCGAATGTATGCCAGAAGAAAGCAAGGCATTTGCAAAATTTGTTTCCCAATATGGGCGTTATGGACGTGATCCCAGTGGTCGCTCCTGGGAAACAATCTTTCGAGAGAAATTTGATACCGATGGATGCGCCCCCATGCCAAGATCCATGGGGAACATTCATCATGGGAAAAAAACTCAGCGTGTGGGAAAGCAAGCCACTACCAAAAGGCCTTTTCCTGTTCGCAAGCCCAGTGTAAGATCAATTTCTGCGTCGGATCGATCTTTGCGAGAAATGCAAGATGAAATAGATGAACGGGAGATTGATCAACTGTTGCAGGAAACCCGAACTACTTTAGGTCGTAAGCGGGTTTAGTGACTTAAACTTGATGGATGTAATATGAATTTCTTTTCTCTTATTGTTTTGGGTCTATCAATTTTGACATTGACCCCTGCGGTTGCTGTAAAATCAGGTGTCATTGGGCAGATTAAGAAGACAGCACCGAAGCAAGAATCAACAGTTGAACTTCCCTCTCAACCTCTTCGTACGTCACCTTCTGGAAAAATTGAGACGCTGGCAAAGCAAGTCCTCTTGATTGATTTTACAACCGGTGTGATTCTCTATGAAAAGGATCCGGATGAACGAATGCATCCTTCGTCCATGACTAAGATCATGACTGCCTATTTGGTATTCGAAAACTTGAAAAGTGGAAACATCCAGAAGAATACCACTTTTCCTGTGAGTGAGCGAGCCTGGCGAATGGGTGGGTCTAAGATGTTTGTGCCCTTGAATGCTATGGTGAAGGTTGAGGACTTGTTGAAGGGAATTATCATTCAATCTGGGAATGACGCGTGCACGGTTATAGCAGAAGGACTGGCAGGCTCAGAAGAGAACTTTGCGCGAGTGATGACTGAAAAAGCCCATGAGATGGGTGCTGTTCATACAAATTTTCGAAATGCTAGTGGCTGGCCAGACCCGGAGCATTTAACAACTGCTAGAGATCTCGCAATCATTGCCCATCGGATCATTACCGACTTTCCTGAATTCTATCACATGTTTGGTATGAAGGAGTATGTCTACAACAACATTCGCCAATGGAACCGCAACCCTTTGCTTTTTAAAAATGTCAGCTGTGACGGCATTAAGACAGGTCATACAGATAGTGGAGGTTATGGGATTGTGGCCTCAATGGTTCAAGGAGATCGTCGCTTGATCTTGGTGGCGAACGGTATGCCGTCAGAACAGGCTCGCGCAAACGAGGTGCTTAAATTACTGACGTGGGGCATGCAGTCCTTTGAAAATTATACTCTATATAAACCCGGTGAAGAGGTTGATGAGATCCCTGTATGGTTGGGAGAAGAAAATTTTGTCGAGGCGACGGTTCCCGAAGAAATTGTCATTACTCTGCCACAATTCTCTAAAAGTGGCCTAAAGGTGGATATTCAGTATGACGCACCGATTGCAGCGCCCATCAAAAAGGATGCGCCTATTGGGACAATGTTTATCACATTACCCTCACAAGAGCTTCCTCTTGAGGTTCCCCTCGTGGCACTTAAGTCTATTGAAAAGGCAGGGTTTTTCAAGAAGATTAGGGATTCGTTCTTATACCTAATATGGGGAAAAGCTTAACGGATTTTCTGCTTTTAGGTTTTTTATTTTTTTCCGTTCTTAACCGAACATGGAGTGTGTCATATGACTGAAAAAGTTGGAAAGTTCATTACCTTTGAGGGGGGAGAAGGGACCGGAAAGTCTACCCAAACCGTATTGCTAGCTGATTATCTAAATGAACAGGGTCATCAAGTTGTGTTGACACGCGAACCAGGAGGAAGTGATGGAGCCGAATTGATTCGCGCCTTGTTGGTCTCAGGAGATATTGCGCGTTGGTCACCGATGACGGAAGTGTTGTTGCTCTATGCGGCACGCGCTGAACACTGGTCAAATGTTATTGAACCTGCTTTAGCCGCGGGAGCGTGGGTTATTTGCGATCGATTTGCTGACTCTACCCTCGCCTATCAAGGATACGGACATGGGGTAGACCGTGTTTTTATCAGCAAGCTCTATGCGTCTGTGATCGGTTTTCGTCAACCAGACTGGACTTTTGTATTTGACTTGGATCCAGCGATCGGTGTTGAGCGAGCCTTGAAGCGCCATACCAGTGAGAATCGGTTCGAGCATATGGACATGACTTTTCATAACAGAGTGAGAGAGGGCTTTCTAAAAATTGCCCATCAACATCCGGAGCGCTGCCACATCGTTGATGCTACCCAATCTGTTTATGCAATCCACAAGGAAATTGCGCTCCAAGTGAGTGGCGCTTAGATCTTTTAGTGCATCACAGGCGCTGTTATGCTTTGTGAGGAATCTTGGGCGATACCTTTAAAGTATTTTAAGAACAGTCCTATACCAAGGATGCTCAATCCCATCCCAATCCAAAAAGTTAAACTGAACCCATAAAGAAACGCCTGATCAATTAATCCCAACAGATTTGGGATTTGTTCAGCGGGAAACTGTTTCAGTTGTTCGGGCGTGTGCTCAACTTTGGCAATGATGCTTATGAGGGCTTGTTGTTCCTCAATCGTAATGGACGAGCCAGCTTCCGCCATAAGACCAATAAGCTTGGGTCGACCAAACATGACAAGGAAACTGGTTGACGCAATAATACTGATTGCATTCCCCAAAGTCATTGCCATACAAAATATGGCGGAGCCTGTATTAATTTCGGCAGGGTTTAATGTTTTGAACATTGCTGTATTCAGGGAAGGAAATCCGATTCCTAATCCCAAACCTGCCAACAACAACCCTCCACAAACCATCAATGCGGAGCTACTTGCTCCCAAATGGCTTAAAGCAAAAAGCGCACATACACTTAATGTAAAACCTGAAACGATCGGGATGCGGATGTCCATATGGTCTGCCAATTTGCCTCCAACGGGGGACAAGATGCCAACGGCTAATGTCATCGCCAAAAAATACCAACCCGTATCTGCGCTGGAGAGTCTTAAGGTGTTTTGCAAATAAAGGGCCATCATAACGAGGACGAGTGAAAAACAATAGGCCATAATAAAGCCCCCAGTAACCGTGCTCATAAAAGGTTTATTTTGTATGATGTCCTTCGGCAATATTTGAAAGGGTTGCCCTCGATCACGGTATGCAAACAGGACTAATGAGGCAAGCCCTCCTAATCCAAAACTCCACAGGGTGGGATCACTCATTCCCCATACTTCAATCTGGTTTAATGCAAAGACGGCAGAGCCTAACCCGAATGTCAAAAGGGTCACACTTAACCAATCAATGCTTGGCGGGTTAGGATGCTTCTTTTCATGGGGTGCATACATCACGAGGACGAAGATAACCAGAAGTCCTAAAGGAACATTTATATAAAATAGCCAACGCCAGCCAATTTCTTTGATGATCCAGCCAGCAAGGGTTGGGCCGAAAGCAAGACCGAGGCCAGCAGAGCCACCGACGAAGCCCATTGCCATACCTTGCTTTTTGACAGGAACGGATGAGAAAACGAGGCCATATGCTGGAGAGGAAAAAATAGCCGCTCCTAAACCTTGAATGAGGCGACCTGCAATGAGAATTGTAACGTCATGACCAAGGCCCGTCATAACAGATCCAAGAATGAAAGTACTAATCCCCAAATTTAGGGAAAACTTCTTTCCATAAATATCAGCAAATCGGCCGGCTGGGACAACAAGCGCGGCCCAGATCAGAACGTACCCGCTTAAAAGCCATTGCAGAGTGTTTAAATCACTATCAACTTCCTCAGAGATGGGAACCAAAGCCAAGTTCACGGCTGTATAATCAATGTTGATGAGAAATATCAAAAGACCGATGGCAAAAAGCATGATCCATGACTGGAAGCTAAGTGTATTACTTGTTTTAGGCATTATAAGACTCTTTCACGTGTAAATATTAATCTATTGGACTCATTTCATCTCATGACACAAGGAATATACTAGCAATCCAGGGGCCAGAGGCGAGTTATTTAGGGCGTTTGTGAAATCATTCATCTGCCTGCATCACTCCTTTAGCCCCTGTATTGCTTCACTTTCGCTCGCAATGACGACAGGGTTCTATCTCATAGAGGGGTCTTAATGTTCCTATCACTACAGTTTTGGCAACCCCCTTCACCAAACTATCTTACTTTATTATCACTTTTTAACAAAATAAGAATCAATGCTATCCGTTTTGATTACGGACAAATTGAAAGATCTTTGATCGTTAGGAAGTCAGAAGCGAACTTGAATGATGAGGGAGTTTCATTTTGGTGAGTTTGAAAGAGGTGTTAAACTCTCCCCTTAGCCCAGCAGCGCTAGGTAAGGGAAGAGTTAAACAATGAGTTAGCTTGCTTTAGTATGTTTTTTAGGTCTTGTGTCTTCTGTATACGGACTTGCCTTTACAGAAGTGAAGCAGAAAAACTTCTTGCCAGTATAATTCTTGCGGCTCAAGAGGTTTCTGGAGTTCCAGGCAGTAACTTCTCTTTTTTCGATTTGGCCATCAGCTGTTTTAAGAGTGTAAGGGACGCGATGCGCTTTACCATCTGGAGCAGCCCGAAGAGCCGTAATGATGCTTGATACAAATGGCTTACCTGTATCATCTGTCATTGTCATAGCATCTGTACCAATCTTCATTGGTTCTGGTGGATACACAGCCCATTTTCCATCTTGGACGCATCCGACAAACGCATGTCCGTCATCAGAGTTAATGATGGAGGAAATGTCACCAGCTTGGACAATAGACCCTTTGCCGCTGCCTTCAGATGTGCTTGTGCCACCAATGCCTTGCTCATTTAATATTTTAAATGTATCAGCGCCATACTTTGTAAAGAGGTCCCTTACCCCTGATAAGCGGGCATCAGGATCCATGTTTGCAGCAATAACAACGCCAATGCACAAAGCAGAAGCAATGAACGCTCGAGTGATCATTTTTTTTGTCATAAATTTTTCTCCCATTCGATATTAATTAACAATCATATGTTAGACGTAATTTTGGACAAAAACAAATAAAATTATTGACGCTTGGCTTTTTGTTAATCAGGCGAACCAAGACTTTATTCTGTGCCAGAAGGTAGGGCCATTGTTGTTTGTTTTATCATTCGTTTGGACGGAAAGGGGGAGCCTTGCATCTTTTTCTCGATCAAACCACCAGGTGGACGTATCGAGAGCATGGTATTTGGGCAAAATTTTGGGACGGGAAAAGCGATCCCAATAGGCGACCCACACAGCCCCACTGTGCCATGCGGGAATCATGTAGTAGTTCCACAATAGAACGCGATCTAAGGCTCTTGCATAGGTAAACAGAGATTTGTAGCTTGAGGCGTCAATGAGTTTTTCGATGAGTTTATCGACTACAGGGTTTTGAATGCCTGAAACATTTCTTGTTCCCGTAACGTTAGCCCGTTCTGAGCCAAAATAGTCACGTTGCTCATTGCCAAGAGATTGACTTTGCGGAATGAGATTGAAAATCATATCATAGTTCAAATGATCAACACGAAATTGATAAGCGTCCGTATCTAGAAAGCGAACTTTAAGCTGAATTCCCAAGGCCTCTAAGCGTGCGGCATAGTTAAGGAGTATTTTTTCAAGAGACTTATCATAGATCACGGCTTCCATAATAAAGGGCTTTCCTGTTTTCACATTTGTCATCAGGCCATCCCGAACTTCATAGCCAGCCTCTTTTAAAAGGCTTTCAGCTTGGGACAGGATCCCTCGGTGGTCCCCTTCTTTTTGAGGCGTAGGTAAGGTAAAGCGCTCGGTCAAGACTTCCTGAGGCATTTGTGACTTAAAAGGCTGGAGTATGGCAATTTCTTCAGGCGAAGGGACTCCCTTTGCCTCAAAATCCGAGTTTGGGAAGAAACTCGTGTTTCTTTTAAACAATCCATAAAACATGTGTTTGTTGATCCAGGGAAAATCGAACATAAGCGTTAGGGCTTTGCGGACACGGATATCCTTAAAGAGAGGACGTCGAATGTTAAAAGCCAAGCCATAGGTGCCAGATGACAAAGAGTGATTCAGTTCTTCCCGTTTGACATAACCGGCTTTATAAGCGGGGAAAACATAGGCCGTTGCCCAATTTTCCGATCGCGTTTCACGGATTAAAGTGTCTTGTCCGGACTTAAAGCCTTCGAACATCGCATTTCTCTCGAGGTAATAATCAATTTTGATTTTATCAAAATTGTGACGGCCTTTCTGACTGGGGATCGAAGCTCCCCACCAATTTTTTATGCGCTTATAGGTAATCGAATGACGAGCGGACAAGGTTGCAATTTCATACGGCCCGGAGGAGGGGGCTGGCTTTAGAGATGTTTCATCGAATGGGTGAGTGGTATAGTATTTTTTGGACAAAACGGGGAGTTGCCCTAGAATCAAGGGAAGCTCGTGGTTGGATGTTGTATTAAAAAAAAATTTTATGGCGAGGTTATCCAATTTTTCAACACGACTGATGTTCTTGTAATAAGTTCGATAGATGGGAAGTCCCTTGGTTCGTAAAGTCTCAAAGACCCAGATCACATCATCGGCGGTAATGGGATCACCATTATTAAACTTCGCGGATGGGTTAAGTCGAAAAATAACCCAGGATCGATCCGGGGCCAACTCGACGGATTCGGCAGCATAGCCATAAGACTCACCGACGCGATCTTGCGCTTCATCCAGCAAGGTGGCAGATGTGAGGATGTTGATCATCATGGGAGGAACACCCTTAACGATATAGGGATTTAAACTATCAAATGTTCCCAAAACACTTAAATCGAGTACCCCCCCTTTGGGGGCTTCCGGATTTGTATAGTCAAAGTGTGTAAAAGTTGGGGGGTATTTCATCTTTCCAAAGTTTGATACCCCGTGGGTTCCTTGAGGAGTCAGCTTGGGTTTGACAGCTTCTGTCCCTTGAATTCCTAACCACAAAAGTAAGGCATAAATAATGACAACCATGTCTGTTTAAGCCTTTGATTTTGGAGCGGGAGCGGTTGGTAGAGGCTTAGGGGAATCGCTTAAGGTGTTCAAATAGGCAATGACATCAGCGCGTTCTTGGTCATTTTTAAGGCCGACGAAGGACATTTTGGTTGTTTGCACGAAGGCACGAGGTTTTTGCAGAAGGACATTCAGCATCTCATAATCCCAATTTCCGCCCTTCTCTTTAAAACCTGAGGAGTAGGCAAAGTCGGCCGCATGGGCAACTTTTGCCCCAATAATGCCCCATAGATTGGGCCCCGTCCTGTTGGCGCCGCCTTTTTCGAAGGTATGGCATTGGGTACATTTCTTTGCGATTTCCTTACCCTTTTCGACGCTGGCGGAAGTGAGGAGAGGGCCAATCGGCTTAAGAGGTTCGTCTTGTACGGGTTTGGCGCCAGGCTTTGGGGTATCTTCACCCCCTTCAACCACGAAAACCGGTTTTTCTAACTTGATCGAGTGCACCAGGTGATCTGACAGCAAACTCCCCATCATAGCCACCAGAAGTGCTACCAAAAAACTCGCTGTGATTTTGTTAAACTCGAAACTGTCCATTACTTAACACTGATCTCTTCAGAATGTGCCCTTGATAACTAGTATAAAACCAAAATGAGTGCGTGCGAACCCATTAATTGTAAGATTCATTGAAGATATTTCGCGTGCTTTTATGGCTCTTTTATGGCACTAAGGGTGTACTTTATTGAATTTAAAGAGGTTGTAGGCATGCTGAATCCCATTATTTTAATCCCCGCCCGTCTTGGGGCGACCCGACTGCCGAACAAGCCGTTGGCGGACATTCAAGGCGAACCGATGATTGTTCATGTATGGCGCCGCGGCATCGCAGCTGAGATTGGTCCCGTTGTGGTAGCCTGTTGTGGCCCTGAGATTGAAGAAGTGGTCACACAAGTGGGGGGAAAAGCGGTTCAGACGGATCCTAACTTGCCACGAGGAACGGACCGCATTCATGCTGCTTTGAAGAAGATTGAGGCCGAAAATCCTGGCCAAACCTATGATGTGGTCATTAATTTGCAAGGAGATTTGCCCACCATCAGTGCCACTCTTTTGCACCAGGTTTTGGCGCCTCTCTCAAACCCAGATGTGGATATCTCGACGCTTGGCGTTGTTATCGCAGATAAGGCTGAGTTGACCAATCCCAATGTGGTAAAGATTGCCATGACTGCGCCTCAAGCAACTGCCGATGGCCATAAGATTGGCCGTGCTTTGTATTTTTCCAGAAGCCTCATTCCTTCAGGCGGTCCGGTTCATTATCATCACATCGGGGTTTATGCTTATCGTCGCAAAGCCCTGGAGGCTTATGTAAAGCTGCCGGTTTCATCTTTAGAAGCAGCCGAGCAACTTGAACAATTGCGCGCCTTGGAAGCCGGCATGCGCATGGATGTGGCCATTGTCACCGAAATCCCCCCCAGTGTGGATACTCAAGAAGATCTGGATGCGGTGCGGAAGTTGGTTTGACGAACATTTAAACAGGGAATGGCTGTTTTTTTACCTCTCTCACGGAGGGTATTTTACAGAAAGTTATTGGCATTGCGAGGAGTTAAGCCGTAGCTGCAAGCGGAGGTGAACGACGCGGGAATCCATGTATTTGATTCTTCATAAGGATTTTATGTAGATGGGGGGCAATACATGGATTGCCACGTCGCTTACGCACTTATGTGCTAACGCTCCTCGCAATGACACGTAACTAAACCACCAATCGTCAATGTGTAAGCCTTCCCAAAAACAAAACCCCCTCTCCAGAAGGAGAGGGGGTTTGCTTTGTGAACTAGGGGTTAATTTATACCCTATTGATTAATATGGTCTTAATCTTGGCCAACACCAGCTGCTGCTTCCGGTTTAGCCGCTGTTCGAGCTGCCCTTTCTGCTCTCTTTGCTTCAAGCTGTTCGGCAAGAGTAGGCGGTGCCTTTGGCGCATTCCCCATAGCATGGTGAGTGGTGGCGGCTTCTTCCAGAATATCTTTTCTTTCAGATTCAGCTGTTGGCGTGAATTGCTTTCTTTTCTCTTCCAGTACCTTTTGTTGATCTGGTGTTAGGTTATGTGCGGGAGCAGGGGGCACAAAACCTGGGGGGGGAGGAGGAGCCGTAGGAACGGCATGCTCAGTCATACCTTTAACAGCTTCTGCTTGCGCTTTAGCTGCGTCCAAAATCTTTTGATGTGATGATTCTGGCAATGTTGCCATTGGTGCAGGAGGAACAACGGCTGCTTCTGTAGCTTTTTTCTCCGCTTGTAAAAGATGTTGATCGTGAATAGGGTCTATTTTCATTGGCTCAACGTCTTTGAGAGCTGGTTTAGGCGCTTGTGGCGCTTGTGCAGACCTGTCAGCT
>JAIESE010000018.1 GCA_019746225.1 Alphaproteobacteria bacterium
CCAAAATCCGACCCTTTGTACGGAAATTCCTTGCCTCCTTGCCAAAAAACTTCTGTGTGGCCCATGGGATAGCAATTCGACGTGGTGGGAATGGGATAGGTCATTTGAAGCCGATACTGGCTTTTTTTAATGATCGGCATGGGGTATTTGGAGCATAAACCTTGAACGCCATAAGTTCCCCAGAGAAGTCCCTCTCGGTGAAGTTTGGCCATAAACCGGCCTGTAATGAGAAGACTTGCTTGAACGCCTCCAGCATGATCACTAAGCGTTCCCGTAAATGGATAAAGCCCGCCTTGGCAACCAGAGCACCAGAACAAGGAATCGAGGGGCAAGTTGGTGGAAGAAGCCAGGCAGTCAGCGGCACACGCGGCTTGAGAAAGAACATTTCCAAATAAGACTGCCTCTGGGTTTAATATGAAGGATTTTTCGTCATCATTCCATAAGGGGTCAAGCTCCGTTAAGTAAGCTAAGTCTATGGATGTATTTTCGAGGCAAATAAAGTCCATCAAGACTTCGAGCCAGTACATGATTGGGTAGACATACCAATGGACCTGATAGAAACTATGATGAAGCCCGGTATCCCCATCTTCCTCCACATCCCCCCGATAGCTAACGCCTGAGCGTGCTACCTGCATCCCGCCCATGTTCACCAGGCAATAGGGTGTGCGGGTAACATCCACCATTCTGACCGGTTCCCAAAACCCCACAGGAATGCCAGGAACAGGGAGATTTAAGGGGGGTCTGTTGCACACACAGATAGGCGATCTGGGCACGGGAGGACTCGCATTGCCAGGCACAACATCCATCCCCATAATCGTTAAGGGGAAAACGCACTTCCAACAAATATCTGTGACGGGATTGACAAAACGACCCACACAATTAGCCTGTACAGGCAGGGAGAAAAAAAGTAAAAATAAAAACATGATGGATATGCTTCTAGAATCATTAAACCCCAGTAGTTCTTTCCTCAATTTCCTCACTTTATTGGTGGGGTTAATTGTGGTTCTTGCTGGAATCTTTAGACATATTCCTGCGGTTCCCGAGCCCAATCTTCGCATAACAATGCCTTTTGGAAAGATTCCTTTCTTTGATGGAGTTTTTCTATATGGGCTATTCATCATCTTGGTCCTTATTAGCATAAAGCTCATTAGCTTGATCCTTTAGGGTAATCTCTTCGATTAGGAGTACCTTGTCCTTCTGAGACACGCGGGTAGGAACTTTGGAAAGCCCGAGTTTCTTCACCAACACGCCACCTTGGTCAAAGAAGAATGTTCTTTTATGCTCTTTGGTTAATTGAAGGGGCGTTCCTTGAGTCAGGACGATCTTGCCTTCTTGTGATAAGGCCCAATTCACTTGGAGTGCATCATCTCCATCAATCAGCAGAAGCGGTTTCCCAAACGAATGATAAACGAGAGGGTTATATTTGGTTCCCGCAGTTGCGATCATATTGCCCTCATGATCTTTGATGTCTTTATCCAAAACAAAGGAAGGATCATAATCTCTAGATTGATAGGTGGTCGTCTTTTGAAGACCCTCGACAGGTCGGGGGCGATCAATGGATTGACGAACCCTCTCTTGGAGTTCCTTTTGATGCTCTGCAAGTTTGCCAGAAGTTTGTAGATCTTGAAGTCTTTCTTCAATGACTTTTAATAAGCTTTTTTCAACGATCTCAAATGTTGTACCAATGACGCCCAAATCCTTGGCGCCGCATGGAAGAACACAAATAATGAAGAGGATGTGATTAAGTTTCATGAGAATCCTCCTCTTCATTGGTCGCGACGCCTCGGTTGCTATTTTGTCCTTCGATGACAGTTTCAATAGCTTCTTCGATCGAGGCGCCGCGTTTGATATGACTCTCAATAGCTTGGTATTCTTCTGCATTGGTTGAGTAAAGAAGGCGACTGAATGGGTCGAGCCTCAGACGCCCGACGATTCCATTAATCCCAGGCCCAAAAATTGCCGCTTCTGAATAATGAGGGAGACTGGAATGAATGGATCGTAGCAGCGCTTCCTTATATTCATTATCCACAAACCCTTGAAGTTGATCATGATGTTTCAAAGAAGTGATAACATCGCCTTCTTGATAAAGGATGCATTTCCAGGCGGAGCAGTTAAACGCCTCTGTGGCCCCTGGCGATTCTTCCTTAAAATAATCCGTCAGATGTTGCGTTCCCAAAACGATCGAACCCTTATACTTTCGAGAGGTGCGACTGGCTTCAGATATAAAGTCTCCTGTGTTTTTGCCACTGAGGAGCTTCCAAGCTTCATCGATGATAATCAGGAAGGGTGTCACCCGATCTCCCTTGGCCATTTCTTGGTTGATTTGAATGATGAGCATTTGAACGACCACAGCCATAAGGCTTGGATAATTGCGCAGATGATCAGTTTCTATGACAACGAGCTTTTCCTTGAAGCTTGTATTAGCTGCCTCATTAAAGAATTGCCCATAAGAGCCTTGAGAGGAAAAAGCATATAGAGTTTGACAAAGATTTTTTGCAACAGTTTGTTCATGATTCTCTAAAAACTCTCTCACCGTATCAACAGAGCTTTTGGATTTATAAGTCTCCCAAGACCAGCGGATGGCTTGCTCAATGTAGGCGTTTTCTAAATCGGTCGTGCCATTCTTTGGGGCTGCCATCACTTGAAAGATGGGGCATATCATGGCCAACATTTCTTCTCGTTGGAGAATCTCCTCTGCTTCGTTTCCTTCTGGAATATGAGTAAACGGATTCAAGCTAATAGGATGTCGAATATCAAACTCGATGTGCTGGCCTTTGAGGATCTGACACGTCTTCTTAAAGCTCCTTCCTAAATCCAGAACAAAGACCTTGCCCCCAACACCCATGACCGTTGACATGAGTTCGTTCATAAAGACGGACTTGCCTGATCCACTTTGACCAGCAATGCAAACGTTATAGTTGTGATCGGTTTGGGCATTGGTTTCTCCAGGCAAGAAGGCTTTGCCAAATGGGTTCCAAAAGAAAAGCTGGCCGCGCCTTCCCACAAGAGGCATGCCAGGCGATGCTTGTCCTTTCCATTCGCCAACTACGGGTAAGAGATTTTGAGCTTCTTTGGTCACGGTCTTCTTCGCTTTCGAGAGTCTTTCCAAGCCCGTTGCAGCCCCGAAATCCTTTTTAGAGAAGTACCCCCTTTTAGATGTCCCTATCGTCCATGTCATGGGCAACGAAGAGAGGAGAACAAACAGGTGATCATATTTTGTGGGCTGAAAGGCCCAGCCAGAACTCCCCCAAAGTGCTCGGAGATGTTGCTCATTTTCTTGGATTTCCTCAGGTCTTGAAAAGATCGTATAGCTCAAAGATTCAATAATAACTTGCCCACCGAGCTGAAGCTCTTCAACCGTTTCAACACTTTCGTCATATTGTTCTCGCAGGTTGGGTACGAACTTGGACATGCCTTTCTTCAAGGAATTTTCAAGTGTTTGACGTTTGGCATACGCTTTGGCTTTGATCTTTCCTTGGTTACTATCCACAAACAAACCAAAGTGAATGAGAAAGGGGCAAGGAATCTTTTGACGAACCTCTAAAAGATCCCCAATCATTCGATCCATATTCCCTAAAGACCAGCGCTTTGGCCAAACTTTTGGGATGTAGCTCCGACATAAAGTTTGTCCATCATTCAACATCACCTCATTTTCTGTCGCCTTAAAATTCTTATCCAAGTCAAAGATTTGCTTTTTCAATGAATCATGCTCCTGCCACTGGCCCACCTGAGGGTAGACATCATTGTGGATGTTGAGGATCGTGCCGACTTCACGAATCAAACCATCAGCATCGATTGTTGTTGCTTGAATGCCTAAAGTTTCGAGAACGGCCTTCATCTCCTTTCGAAGACGCATCAACCGGTCTTTCTCAAACGGTTGGGTTATGTGCCCTGGAACCGTATACGAAATCAACAATCGATAGTCTCGGATCAAAAATCCTTCTGGGTCATGGTAGGCTTTGGCTTTCAAGAATCCTGATCGACGCAAAGCCAACTTTTGGAATATGGGATCATTCTGTAAAGTCTCACTTCGGGCATCTTTCCAATAGTCGAGATGAGGACCGATGCAAGGACTAGCGAACAAGAGAAATTGCATGGATGTTCCTTCCATCAAATTCCCAGGTGTTCGAAAGAACTGAGCCATCTGCTGCTGATCCTCTAGCCCTGCACCGACAATGGGATTGGCACTTAACACAAAACCTGTTGCGCCTTCATTGTAGAAAAGCTGGGATTGAGGCTCATAACTTTCATAAGGCAAAAGATCATGCAGACGAGGGATATTAATCCACTCTTTCATCAAACTTTCAAAACTATCAACTTTGTTTGACGTCATTGTCGCTACCTCGTTGGGGTATCAATGGAAATAACCTTGCTCATTTGATCCGGCCCATAATAGATGAACACTTGCTTGTTTTTGGAAGTACAAGTCCCAGAGCTACAAGTTGATTGATCCTCATCCAAATCAATCTCGTGGCGATCAATCATCTTGTTCACCTTAGAAAGAGAGGCGCATCCTGCTCCAGTTCCATAGGGACAATCAAAGTGGCTGGAATAGGTTGAGCCGGTACAAGCCCCCAAGGATAAGCAACTCAATAAGCTAAGACTTTTTGTTATTTTCTGCACAGTCATTTAGTTCTCCTGCGATTCTTGAGTAGAAGTTTCCAAGTCAGCAGTTGAAGATGAAGCCCCGACAACTTTCATGTCGGTGTCACTTTCAGGCGTTAAGGAAACACCTGTCTTGAGAAGAATATCGACCACACGACCACTGGCTACCAAGATGACTGGTTGCATTTGCTCTGCTCGTTTAATGGAGAATTCCGCGAGTTTATCGAGTGCGCTACCTGCACCCGATGCGGCTGCACCTTTCAGCGCTCCTTCTTTGCTCAAGGCATTGGTTTGACCGAAAGGAGTCATTGGATAGACACCAGCAGTTGCTTCAAACTTCAAGAAGTTAGCCGCAGCAGATAACAATCCAGCACCAAATGCCTCTCTTGCAACCGCCCCAGCACGATCCACAACTTGCCCTCGAATGCCTGCCAGACCATCTTCTCCAACAACCCACCCTTCAATCGCTTTTTCGATTTGAGTGCCGTTCTTATCCTTCCATGTTAGAGTTTCTAAGCGACAGCGCGCGCGCTCGCTGGAAATATCCCCGTAGCAAGCGCCGATGAGAACAGCATCTCGCACCTGACCTTTTAGTCCGCCGGGAAGGTCCCCATCATCAACCAATCTCAACTTGATCGGCTCTGGATTTCCTTGTGAATTGGTCGCTGTGGAAGCGGCAACTCCCATGTCCACAACAGCCTTACAGTAGGTGCCCCCAGGGAGATATAAGTCTGAAGACTTTAATGAAGCTCCCTTAAGACGATGACCGGTGAGGTGAACAATCTTTGGACCTCGTCTTTTGGGCGGCGCATTATTTGTTGATCCAGTCCCATAAGAAGCGTTCGGAATGGATGATACTGGTTGTTCGGTAGGTTGCTCAAAGGTCTGGTTTGCAGTTTCAAAGCTTGGTTGTTCAACGGGAGGTTGCAACTTGAATAAGTCTTCCAAAACATCAACGCGCTTTTCCAACAATTCATTTTGTTGGTGGACCTGGTGAGTTTCTTGGCGAAGTATTTCTGCCTTCTTCTCAACCCTATTGACCCAGGTTTCTCTTTCATCGACTGAGCTTAAAGGTGTCGCCATGTCTTTCCCAAGGGTGCTCATTGGTTTCTCAACAGGCTTTGTGCTCATAGAAGGTGACGCACTATCACCTCCTGACAAAAAGAGATAAAATCCTACCGCCAGAATTGTTATGCCGGCTCCGCTTAAGAAAAGTAGCTGTTTTACCCTTAGTTTCTTTGACGCGGCATTTATGTCTCTTACGCCAGAATCTCCTGATAACCCGATCCGATCGTAGAGGCAACTTTTGAGACTTTCCAATTTTTCGAACATCTCTTTCATGGCGATTCCTCTTCCTCATTAGTTCAATATGTTAAAAATAGCTTTTGACTTAACGAGAGCGGTGACGATACCAATCCCACCGGCAACGCCGATCTGCGCCAAACCCTTTGGGATATCTCCTTGGTAGCAGGAGTATCCACCCCCCACGACGAGCCCTCCGCCAATCAATAAGGCCGCCAAGTTTCCAAGGACGATGTCGCTTACCTTCGTGATTTGCGCATCCAAGGTGGCATAGGATAGTCCTGTCATGGCAAGCATTGCCACTGAGACATACCCAATTGCCTTGCCCCATACTTTTAGTTCCGCTTTTGATATCAATTTCATCTCTGTTCCCCCTTGATTTAACGGTTTTGAATGACAAATAGTTTCCCAGATTGCTCAGGATTTAGCTGGGATTGATCAAAAGTAGAGGCCAAATCCCTGGCCTCCCAAAGCACCCTATTATCAAGGGTAATCTGTTCTTGGCCCACGTTCTTGACTTTGAAGATCAACACACGATAATGCTCGTTTTGATAAGCGTTTTCGACAATCGCTTCTAACGAGCTTTTGTCATCATGGCCGCGGCTCACTTCATCAACGGATATGGCGTAGAATCCTTTTGGAACAATCCCTTGAACAAAGCTGGCCAAAATCGTTCCTGCATCCTCTTGCCTCTGTTGCATACGCGTCGCCGGATTCTCGAAAGTAAGGAGAATCGGTTCTGCTATCTTAGATTTTGGAATCAGCTTAAGGTCCTGGACGGCCCCACGGTTTGTGATCAATGTTACGTAGAGCGGACCGTTCAGACTTTCAGCGACTACAAAGATGTGACCGCTTTTATGATGGGATATATTATCCCCATATTCCGTTGGATATGCATAAATATCCTCAATCCCATCATTATCTATCGTGATACGCGTCATTCCCGTTTTTGAGATAGGGAACTCCAAAACCTCAGAAGGGTTTAGGGGTGTATGGGCATTGCAATCATCTGCAAGAACCAATGCTATCGCCACAAAACTCATCAAACTTTTATTCATCTTTAACCTCCACAAAATCTTTCAAAAGGATAACGCCATGAGTTCGCACCACCCAGGACAGGCGGAATTTCTTTTCAGTCGCAACGGGTGAGGAATCTCTCCCAAAATAAGCAATGTGCTGGCCCACCACCTCGATGGTTTGAGTTGACTGATTGACCAAAAACTTCTTCGGATAAAAGACCGTGCTGATCTCATCGGCTTTGATCTTCTTGGATTCAGCCTGCAGTTTCTCTTTAAGCGTCCCTACATTTTGTATCGTGATTTTTAGAATCTGCTGGATCTTCCAATCGATGCTATCGGGATTCACGGTAAATATGGTGTTGACCACCCCATTGGCCCAATCGGCAAAGTAGTCATCGGAATACTTAGACGCAGTCATCTCTAATCTGTGATCCACATCGTAATGCGGAATCAAAACCCAATGTTCCTCAGCATTTACCACTTTTAAGACCAACAGGATGTTCGTGAGAACAAGGCCGAGACAAACCATTAGAGCAAAATCTCGTTGCTTCAAAACGGCTGTTAAAGTTGTTTGGTTGGTAGAGAAGTTCATGGCAGCCATATCCTCTTCAATGATTCTGGACATATTCTTGGTAAGCCAAACCGCAGCCCTAGCGTCCAATGAAGATAGGACACAGTCGAAAATCCTGTGACCAATTTCTTAAAGCGCTTGATGATGTAGACTCCGATAGACCCACCTACAAGGAAGAGAAGCTTGAGGGAGAACGCTTCCAGTACGAAGAACAAAAAAATGCTCACGACGATGAAACAAAGTTCATCCACCGTCATCCCCCCAATCCTGAGGGGCTCTGACATGAAGGTGTATATTCGGTGTTCTTTAATGTTCATGAGTGATGTCCTCCATATGGCTGGATGACTTGGAAATCAATTCGTGAAACCTCGGGACGTATAGATCGAATGGCACGAAGAATTTCTGGTGAGAAATTCCCTTGGATATAATCCTTGATGAACCTTCCCTCAACAGACAGGTTTGCCTTCGAGTCAGATAATTCACTTAAAGACACCTTCAAAAACCAATCTTTGTATTTGATCTGACCTATCTGCTTTGCCAGATTGATGGAGATTTTGAGCCAGGGCAGAAGATATTTGCTGCTTGGTAGGCTCCGGGCAAGCTCTTCAGAAAATTCCTCCCAAGTCAGAACTTCGGTCAGCTTCTTGGCGGGTTGGGGTTGGTCATAAATCGCCCCTTCCAAAACCTTGTAGGCATTATCCGAAACCAAAGCCCAATCCAGAGTTACCTTGAAACACCTGGCATTCTCCCCAGCGAGATAGCGAGAGTTCGCAATCAAGGTGCAATAATCTCTCCAAGAATCCATTTGGCCTTCGAAAATGGTTTCCAAGAGCGCCTTCAAGAGTTCTGCTCGCTTCTTGGTGAGATGAACCTCCTTTCCTGAATAAATTTTGCGTTGGACGGTTTGATTCCAGGTTTCCAACATCTCCTCGTGAGGCTTCTTGTGGGGAATATTGGTATTCGGATTGGAATTTTGAAAGAGTTTTATTTTTTCTTCCTCTTCCTCTTCCTCTTCCTCGGATTTTTTAACCCCGAAATTGCTTGAAGGAGGAGAAAGAGGAGGAAGAGTATTCTCTGAGCTAGTAATCTCTGTATCTATATTAATACATCTGCCCAAATTGGGCCGATCGATCAGCCCAGTCTGGGCAGCTCGATCTGTGGATTTCAACAAATCGATCTGCCCATTTTGGGCAGATGGGTGTGTCGGCTGCTTTTCTGTCATTTCTAAAGTGTTTGTTTCAGAACAGAAGAATACTTGATCTAACTTGTCATAATCGAGGCTGTAATATTTAATCTTCTTAAAATCCCGAGTCACGAATGACATGAGCAGACCAGATTCTTCCAAATTTGCAACCGCTCGTCGAATCGTATTCATTCCCCAAAATGGGAACTGATTCTTCCATTGGTCATAAGTGTTCCAAACCCAGTAGCGATTCTCGAAAAAATTCTTGTTTAACTTTGGATTCAGCCAATAATGGACTTGCTGCAACACAATCGCTTCATTGAGTCCGATCGTTTGAGCAAGAGTTGGTAAAATTTGAAGAGGCGGCTCGTTTATTAGAAGTTGTGATGTCATCGTTTTATTCCCCTGGTTTTTTACTGGTAAGGTCTATGGAAGTATTTTTACGCCGCCGTTCTTCTTCAAACGTTTCAACGTGCTCAATCTTATATCGAATGTGTTTTCCCATTTTGTAGTACTCAGGCCCGCGACCGTTCCATCGCCACTGACTTAATGTTGTGGGTGGCATATTCCACCGGTCAGCGAGATCATCACTTGTTAAAAATGAAGGTTTCATAAGATTAAGACTCCTTTACGCTAGAGTTGACTGTTAGTTGTTTATGTACAACTCTTGTAAGTTTTTCAGACTTGTAATTACATGTCAATTAGTGTTTTTATGTATATAACGTCAGGAGAATTAAATAGAACCAGAGAGAACGAAAAGGAGGACAAGATGAGAACAATAATTGCAAAACAGATACATGCTCGGATGAAAGCGAAGAACATTTCAACCGTCGAAATCGAAAGACAAGCGGGTCTCAAACCTCATGCAGTTAGAAATATTTTACGGGGGCATTCCAAAAGACCTTCTGTCGATATTGTCCATGCGGTTGCCCATGTCCTCGACTGCACCGTCGATGACCTGATTCAAGGCATGAATATCTTTACCGATGATAAAATGGGCAAAACAATAGAGGAATTGTTAGATCAATCCTATAAGGCTGGCTTGCTCACAGAAACGGTAAAGCTCATTGATGCTAAGGTGAAGAAGGAAAACCACAACCTAACCATCGGTCAAATCTTAACTTGCGTAGAAGAAACCTACCTCCATTCCCTCCAAAAAGGACTCAACAAGGTGGATAAAGATTTTGCGGATTGGTTTATGGGGTTAGTTTCGGGATACTTCTTTTCAAGTCATAATAGTTGATGCTGGTAATCTACATTTCTTGTATCTTATAAATAACAGCTCTGCGAAAGGTAACTAAGAATTGGACAGATATATGTGGTTAATAGAAATTGTGTTAGGTATTGTTGGGGTAACAGCAATACCTCTCATAATTATTAAATATAGAGGCGGAAATAAAACAAAACAGAAACAAAGATCTGGAAAGAACTCTGTCAACATTCAAGTTGGTAAAGATTTTAAAGTCAACAAAAATATAAACCATGAATAAAAATAATCAAGATCAGAAATCTGGTGACAATTCAGTTAATGTTCAAGCAGGCACCCTTATCGTAGAAGCTGGGCTTACCTACCAGGATGTTAAAGATATAGCTAGAGATCTATTTAGTGAGAATTTTTTAGTACTTCAGAAAGAGGCGAAGGAAACTGCTTCGCAAAGAGCGCAGGAAGTTGTTGAATGTTTTCTGAACAAACTTCAAGAAACCAACCCACTGCCATTAGAATCCCTCAAAAGCCCTGACATGCAAATATCGCTATTTAATGCTCAAAAAGGTTATGCGCAAATAGGAAAAAGAGAACTGGCCGATCTTTTAGTAGACATTCTTGTACGCAGAAAACAAGCAGTAGAAGAGTTACAAAAAATTGTTTTATCTGAATCAATTTTGGTAGCTCCTTTACTATTGCAAAGACAACTAAATGCAATATCAGTCAGATTTGTTCTAAGTTATAGTATGCAAGGGAATATCCTCAATATTGAAAGCTTTAGAGATTATTTTAAAGAATATTTGCTGCCATTCTGTTCTGAACTTGCAACTGAAGCGTCAGATTACCAGCATATCGACTATACAAAATGTGGTTCAATTTCTATCAGTGGGAGTAATTTATTTGACATCCTCAAAAAGAACTATCCTGCCGTTTTTACAAAAGGGTTTGATAAATCCTCGATCGAAACTATAGCCCTTAATCCAGATCAGGAGCACAAACTATTCATACCTTGCTTAAGAGACCCATCAAAATTTCAAGTCTCAGCTCTTAATTCTGATGTTATCGATATGTTAGGAAAGAAATATGATATAGATGAATCAAAGATATCTCAACTAAAAGCTCTTCAAAATACCAACTCTATGTTGGAAAATGAAATTGAGGATGATATAAATCAAATAGATCCTAATTTTAAAAACCTATTTAAAACGTGGAAAACATCTTCTCTTCAATCTCTGCAATTAACATCTGTTGGGATAGCATTGGCACAAGCGAACATAAAAAGAATCACTGGAATTGATCTCGATTTAGGAATATGGATTAAATAAATTACACCTTAATGGAAAGTTAACACTATCTCTCTTTATCGTTTTGCTTGATGGATAGACTTCTTGAACAACTACAACGAATACAGCTGAGCAATTAACAATAGTAAGTTGCGAGCTATTCATTAAAATAATAGATTTTTATCTTGATTCTTCCACACCTCCCTTCTAAAGTATAAGGGAGGTTAAAGATTAGTGACGGACTACGCGCTCTTCTTACCTCATTGTTAAGCAAGCGTGGAGCCCAGGCGTTGATACCGCCCAGACCCCACTAACCACAATCAACCCTTAGGAGGTTAATAATGGCTAAAAGCATCTTAGCTCAAACTGAGCGTATTTACCAAGAACAGATCATGAGAATTTGGCATAAATCTGGCCCGCCAGAATTGCGTCTCGATTGAACATGTCCATATGAAGGGGGCAAGGGCTTTCCTTGCTCCCTTCTTGTTGTGTGATGTTTTTAGAGGACTTGTTGGGTCAGCTCTTGTCTTTAATTGGATCACTTTGCTTATCCGCGAAGCTAACTCTTGCTGTCTAAATTCCAAGGTTAAAATCCTTTCAACATTCACACCCTGATTTTTTGAGAATAAGGAAAAAGTGAATGATACAAATTCTTCCTCTAGATGGGACACCACCAGAATGCTTTGAAGATTTTGATGAGCTTTTCAAGAGTGTCACATCGATCGAAAATTCGAAGCTTATGGCTACGTGCCCTGATTTCACATATATGAATTGGAGCTTTATAATTTTGTCACCTAAACGTGTGACTGCTCTATATGGCCATATCAAAGAGCCGTCTGCAGAGATACTGGAAGCTTTCGAAGATAATCTACCTTTGATTGAGATATGTGCAGGTGATTATCAAAAACCCCAATACATTGTCCTGACGCCCAATGTTGACATGGATTATCTCAAAAGAAAGTGGTGTATTGACTACTGCACCTACCACCACCTTCTTGTGAGAGAATTGTGAGGGAGGAGCATCTTTTGTGGATCGCGCTGGAATTAAACGAATTAGTTTTCAAAATGGAAAATTGATTCTATCCTTCTACACTACTTATAGATGAAATTAATTAAGGGGTTTCACTAATTCTATAATTATGGGCAATTCAAATATAATAAAACAAAACTTGCAATATTTTTAAAGGCGATATATACCATATTTAATAAATTGATATTCGCTATTAGCTATGCAATTTGTGAATACAAATTTAAATATTTGATTGTTATTATTTTGGAGAGTTTTATGATTCCATGTTGTTTTCACCCCACCCGCGTTGCTGTTATTGATGATAATAGTGAGTTTTTGAGAAGCCTGAATCAGGATTTATCGAAAGATCATGCCTCGTATCAATATTTTAAAAACCCTCAAAAGGCCCTTCAATATCTAAATGAGGTCTATAAACCTGATCCCTTTCCTAATCGTTATATTGAGAGTCTCGATGAGGAACAGTGGGAACATCGGCAACTGGACGTCAATATTCTCGATACCCATCATGAGATATATCGAAACGAAAGATTTGAGGAAATCTCCACAGTCATTGTAGATCACTCAATGCCGGGCATGTCTGGGCTTGAGTTCTGCAAGAAAATTAAAGATCCCAATATACAAAAAATTCTCCTCACAGGTGTTGCTGATGAACACATTGCTATCCACGCTTTTAACAAAGGTATTATTCATCACTATATCCGCAAACAAGACATGGACATGAGTGATCAGCTCAATCAAGCTGTTGAAAATGCCCAGTGGCGTTACTTTAATAAACTTTCGAAGGTTGCAATCAAAGCAATTGTAACTGCGGATCGCACCATCAATCCCATCAGTGATCCAAATTATCACGATTTTTTTAAGAAACTCATGAAACAGGGAAAGTTTAGAGAGGCTTATCTGTGTGAATCTATCGGAAGCTATCTCTTTCTAACACAGGATGGCGCTACGCATGGTCTCGTGGTGAACAATGAATTGCAACTTGAAGATGCAGCAGACTCGGGCGAGGCCCAAAACGTCGATTCTTCTCTTCTCCAAGAGTTAAGGGAACGAAAACTGATTATGTGGTTTCACAATTCTCAAGGCATTTTGGAGCCCGAAGCTGCGGATTGGAGGAATCATGCCTATTCGCCCCAAACTCTTCAGGGGCTTCATGAAACGTACTATTACATTTTTGCACCCAACATTTTTGACGTTGACCATACCCGAATCCTCCCTTTTGGAGAATACAAAGCCGGGAAATCATTTGAAGTATATGTTTAGAAAGTAGAACAAAAGGTAAGTAGCGTAACGGGAATGTATGAAGAACTTTTAAGAGAAGGAGGCATTTCTATAAGCGTTTGCAAAAATAAATGCTTTGATATGGGATAAAATGTTCACAGTTTGACAAGTTGTGCGGTATATGATTAATGTTTTTATGGTATCCAATAAAAATAATAAGGATAATATACCATGCAACGCGAGGTCCTGCCTGCACTCGATCGCATTTCCGTTTCTATGGACGTGCGTGCAAATGAACTTTCCCGCAAAATAAATCATGCCCACCCATTAGTCCTTGCAACATACGGCCTTAATGATTTGGCAGAAAAGCCTTGTTTTCAAGGTGGTTACATTAATTTTGGCTATTGGAAAGATAGAGCTTTAAAAGAAGGAGAAATGACACAACAGGAAAGAATTAGAGCGTCTGAAGCTTTGTATGAATTGGCGATCAACCATTTGAATATCAACTGTAATGACAGAGTTCTAGAGGTTGGGAGTGGCAGAGGAAATGGATGTGCAAAAATTGCAAAGACCATGAACCCCAAAGAAGTTGTTGGCGTAGATATAACGCCTGAGCAAGTTGAGCGTGCCAATAGGATCCATCATACCGCGATGCTTGAAGGAACTAACCTATCATTCCATGTAGGGTCATCTGACTATATACCTTTTATTGATGGCCACTTTACAAAGATTTATTCCGTAGAAGCTGCTCAATGCTTTCCTTCAATGACAAATTTTGCCAAGGAAGCTTGGCGAGTCTTGAAAGATGGGGGACAGCTAGCAGTTACAGCTCATTTTGCCACAAGTGAATTGGGTTATCAGGCATTAAGAGCTTGTATTCCTACTATTGATCAGGGCGTTGACCGGCTTATTCCTATTGAGAATGTTCTTCAGGCTTTCTTGAACGTTGGTTTTAAAGAAATTCATTTTGAACCCATTGGAAATCATGTGTTTGAAGGATTTCATCAGTGGAGATTGAAAGTTGGGGATACTAAGTGGGTAGATTCAGTTCTCGAGTGCTATAAGGAGGGGCACATGGATTATTATTTAATCCTCCTTGAAAAATAGCTTACTAGTTTTAAGCGAGAGTGAGGATTATTAATGAAATTTTGCTTTTTTAAAAAATTGTATGCGAGTCTCTCTGAAAAAACCAAGGATACTGAACATCAGCTTATTCCCTATGCTGTTTTGGGAATCTTCGGGTTTTTTCTATTCTACTTCTTTAATTCTCACATTCGTCCAGGAACCTATGAAAATATTCCTTTGCGAGTTATCGCCTTTATATTGTGCTTTATTCTGGCTCTTAAAAATCATTGGCCGCAAAAATTTAAAAAATTCATCCCACTTTACTGGAATGTTACTATTCTTTTTAATCTTCCATTCTTTTTCACATTTATGCTGTTAAAAAATCCTTCCAATCCTATTTGGCCCTTGTATACCATTCTTGCTCTTACTGTTCTTATTCTTGTGGTGGATTGGTTAAGTTTTGCTATCCTTACAATTCTTGGAACTGCTTTAGGTAGTATTTTCTACGTATTAACAACACCAAGCCCTCAATTGCCAGACAATTTTTCTGCTATTATGGTCGTATATTGCAGCATAATTGTTTACTCTGTTCTATTTTCCCAAAAGAATCAGCTGGCACAAAAAGCAAGGATTCAAACTATGAAAATGTTAGCGGGTTCAATCGCCCATGAGTTGCGAACTCCCTTGTCTGCTCTGATGATGAATGCTCGAACTTTAGGGAGAATTCTCCCCCGCTATCTAGAGGGGTATGCGAAAGCCAAAGCGGCCAACCTTCTTGAAAATACTCTAGAGCATGATCAAGAAACTTATATCGCAGAACTCCCAGAAAACATGCAAACATTGAGCAACAACGCACACACGATGATCACAATGCTTCTAGCTAATTTGAATGAAGACACCGCTGACCGGAAAGTGGAGAAATGCTCAATGAAACTATGCGTTAAAGAGGCATTAGGAACTTACCCCTTTTCAACAAGTGAGCGGGAAATCGTACATTGGGAAAGCGGAAGTATGACAGAAGACTTTACCTTTCTTGGGCATAAAGAACTCACAAAGCACGTGCTCTTTAACCTTTTGAAGAACGCCTTGTATGCTATAGCATCCGTTGGAAAGGGAGAGATTTATATTACGCTTGAGGCTGATGCTGTCAACAAAGGTAGATGTCGCTTGATTTTTAAAGATACAGGCCTTGGCATATCCCGTGATAACTTGTCCCATGTATTTGATAGATTCTATACCAGAACGCGCCATGGCACTGGCATTGGCCTTGCTTTTTGTAAAGCAACAATTGAAGGATTTGGGGGCAAAATTACTTGCGATTCAAAAGACGGTGAGCATACAACGTTCACTATTATCCTTCCCGTTGTTGGCGAAGAAACTCTCCAAGCTGCCTAAAGAGACTGGGGGTTAGGCTTGCCAGTAATCATCTCCTGCTGTCGTCTCATAAATATGACGACCGCCACAGCTTCCAACTCTACATTCATAAGCTCTCCGGTGTGAGAAAAGGAGATGAGATTATAGAGTTTAGATTTTTGGGTCTTTTGAACCAGTCTTATTTGTGTTCCAAATTCTCTTGTTCGAACAATGCAAAGTTGGTCAACGAAGCAATCTTGCACTCTCTCAGGTTCCTTGAAAATTCCACCGACATAATCCCCTTTACGTATCCATGGCGCCATACAGTTATCGGTTACTTCCATAACGGTTGAATCCTTATAAAATGACTCGAACCGGGCAATTTCCTGCAAAATATAGGCTTCATCTGTGGTTTGCGAACGTGCCTCTAAGGGGTCCTCACCTTTTCCATATAATATCCAATCGGTCGTGCAGTTAATCCCATAGGTTTTAAAAATAGAGACAAACAATTCTGCTTTGTGGGGTTTAATGCTTCTAAGACCTGTCTCCCATCCTCTTAGGCTTGGGCTTCTAATTCCATGGCGGTCTTGAATCGCATCTCGGGATAGACCTGTCGCCTTCCTCAAATTGTATAATCTCAAGGCCGATGGGGGGATCGATTTCGTTTCTTTGGGCATTTTAATTCATCAAAATTAGTGGGCAATTCCCATAAGATACGCCATTAAACAAGGATTTTCAAGGAAAAGATACAAAGAAGGTTGCGTTGTGTCAAATTAAATGATACAAATCATATGCCAATGCATCTATAGATACAAATATTGATCCATTGAGTATATGCAACTCAGATAAGTGTTATGAAGGAGGCCAACATTGCTAAGATTAATCGCCAAAGAATCCCCCATATCCATATATAGACACAATGTGTCCAAGTATGCTGAAAAGACTAAAAGCTCCTCTATTCATTCTCTACAACAACCTTTCTTGTTTGATTTTCAGGAGATATCCTCAGGCATTTATGTTGCAAGATTTCTGGATACTTTCCATGAATTATCCTGTGATTTTGCACTTGAAGTAAGAGATGTCCTCATCCCCTCAGGAGATGAGTACGAAGAACCTTATTTACAACCCGTTCTTGTTGGTGAATTTCCACTTTTAGACACTCGAAGATTTCAACAAAAAGTCCTTTGGGATGAGTATCTTCAAGGGATGGCACTAATTCAGTTTCAGCTGAAAATCCTAGAGCAACTCCTTTTGTTTTGTGAAGACAAATTTGCTACCCATCTCTTACTGACCTTTAATGATGTGAACCAGGATTACCTTGAAATCTATCAGCGCTTCATTATTTCAGAGGAGCAAATTCTCTGTGCCCACAACGAGAAGACGGAGATCGCCATCCCCACAGATGTCACAGTTTATGATGATTTAATAGATTTCATTGAAGAAGTTGATCATAAATTTCGACAAACCTTATGGAGCGAGCATCGAACCAATTCAATTTATCGGCACTATTTAAAATCGGAGGCAATTGTTTGATGAATTCTCTCACATTATATCTGCTGATCTCAATTACCCTCGTAGCTGCTGGGCTATACCTTTACTACGCATATTATAAAGCAGCCAAAAGAGAGTCCTTGGGAGCGGAACTCCATCAAACTTCATGTGTAATGCAAAGAAATCTACAAGGAGATATCAAAAGGAAACGGCAGGAATATATGGGGTACCTGATTGAGTCTTTAACTCTACTCAAGAAATCCTACTCTGATCCCAAAGTTTCTCTGACAGATACAGACAGGTTAGATATTTTGGAGCTGTGCTTGCGTCAAGCCAAACCCTTATTCATGGGCTTGTGGGAACCCACAAACAAGGAGGAAGTTGATCTAAAAGTAATTCTCCTGAACATTCCCCTTCTTTTCGCTGAGAAGATCCATATCTTAAACCTTGACGTTGAAATCGACATACCTGAGACACCAACAATTCTTCTTGGAGAGCCGGTCTTCGTGGAAGTTCTTTTGATCAGTCTCATTGGCAAAATAATTTATCGCATCCCCAATCGCGGAAAGCTCGTTGTGTCTTTAGAAGAGGAAGATGGGGATTTTCATATAGAAATCTGGGACAATGGTTATGTCTTAACCGGCTCGGCGGCAAACCTAATCATTCACCTGCATGATTTCTTCATTGAGGATTCTGCTTTTCAACAGCTATGTCTGGATAACGGCATCGGTTATTCAACTTCCTATGAGAAAGACGACAACAAGAATATGACTTACCTCATGTTTCCAGCGCCTGAAGAAGAAATCGCCAATAGTAATGTGGAAAAGATACAAGATTAATAAAGGTAGTAGAAAAAAACCAGACTGCAGAGTTTCCCAATTTCTTTTGAAGGATTTTCTTGATCCCCTGAAATCAGCACTTGGTACACATATGGTACATTTTTAAAAGTTAAAAAACCAACTTTCCTTGAAAGCCTTGAAAAGATTGGCGTCCCCTACGGGATTCGAACCCGTGTTGCCGCCGTGAGAGGGCGGTGTCCTAGGCCTCTAGACGAAGGGGACT
>JAIESE010000019.1 GCA_019746225.1 Alphaproteobacteria bacterium
TATCAGGTAGAACGGTATTTGCGAGATTTACGCGTCCACCAAATCCTTGAAGGGACGAATGAAATCATGCGTGTCATTATTGCCCGACATTTGCTGGAGAAATTTTAGATATGCCCACGATGCCCTCCTTAAAAGATACTGACGACCAGGACATTTTAGCTAAGGTTGAGGGGTATGCTGGCGTCATTACTCTTAATCGTCCCAAAGCTTTAAATGCCCTTTCCCTTCCCATGATTCGAGAGATGACGCGATGTCTTATGGAGTGGAAAGATGATCCAGAAGTGCGCACCATCATTATTCAAAGCGGGAACGATAAGGCTTTTTGTGCCGGTGGGGACATCCGGTCTGTATATGAAGCCAGGCAGAGAGGCGATCAAGACTATATGGCGGCCATTTTTCAAGAAGAATACCTCTTGAACTTTATGATTCATATGTGCCCGAAGCCTTACATCGCCTTGATAGACGGTATTGCTATGGGAGGGGGCCTTGGCATTTCCATTCATGGGAGTCATCGAATCGTGACTGAACGCACGGTGATGGCCATGCCAGAAACGAATATTGGATTCTTTCCAGATGTTGGAGCAAGCTATTTCCTCAACCGTTGTCCCGGTGAAATCGGGACGTTTCTGGGGGTGATGGGCGAAAGCATAGGGGCTGAAGACGCTTTGTATGCTGGGCTTGCTACCCATCGTTTGGGATCTCTTGAGTTACCGGGAATTTATCAGGCATTAACAAATGCGCAAGGGTCAGCTGAAGTAGATGATATTCTGCAGGATGCGGCGGGGGGGCAAAGTGATTGTTTGCTTCAAACGCACCGGAATCTGATTGACCGATGTTTTGCTTACAATACGGTAGAAGAGATTTTTGAGGCCCTCCAACAAGAGGGAACACCCATTGTTCGAGACTGGTTGAAGGAGACTTTGAAAAAATCTCCGACGAGCTTAAAACTGGCTCTGGCGTTGTTGCGACGCTCAAAGAGCATGTCTCTAAAGGAAGTCTTAGCTCTTGATTTTCAGGTGAGTCGACATTGCGTTGAAGGTCATGACTTTTTCGAAGGAATTCGGGCACTTCTTATAGACAAGGACCAGAACCCAGCCTGGAGCCCAAGTCGCTTGAGTGAGGTTAGTAAGGAAATGATTGAGTCCTATTTTATCCCAAAAGCATAAGTATTCTTATGGCGCATTTTTTTTGTATTGCACTCTGCCGCCTTCATCGATGTATATAGATTCCGCTGAATCTGGCGCGATAAAGTTCTCAGCGGGAATTCCATAATAAAATTTGCTGGCATCAAGAGTTCTTGCAGCTTCTCCATAGGGTTCTTGTGCCAATTGAAACGTATCGAAATGGATTCCCATACTCTGTTTGGCATTTAGGATTTGATGAATTCTGGCCGCTTCATAAGGGTTGATATGTCCTCCCCCTTCTTTATGCATGGGGCAGTAAGCGCCGAGGGGGAGCAACGCGAGGTCAAATCCATTACGAAACTTCTTAGCAATTTCCTCAAAATGAGGTCCAAAACCTGTATCACCCGCAAAATAGATATACTTAGCGTTGGGTCCTCTGGGGCGGGTCGTTATGGCATAAGCCGACCAAAGCATGAGATTCACGTCATCAACGCTTCTGCCACACCAATGCTGCGTGGGAAGGGATGTAAATCGGATCTTTGGAAAGTCAATGCTGTCCCACCAATCTAATTCAAAAATGCGTGTTGGACCTTGTGTATTAATCCCCTGGTCTCTTAGAAACTTTGTATACCCAAGAGGTGTGATGTAGATAACATTTGGATTCATTGCTTCGATTTTTTTTAATGATGGAATGTCGAAGTGGTCAAAGTGATTATGAGAAATCAATATACAATGGATTTGGGGGAGCTTCTCAAAAGGGATCCCAGGGCTTTTGATGCGCTTGTAAAACTTGTACCCCTTATCCTCTCTTTTTCCCAAACCAATATCAAAGTAAACAGGATCGGTCAGAATATTCATTCCGTCCACTTGAATCAAGACGGTGGCATGACCAATGTACGTTGCTCTAATGCCTTGAGTCACAAAAGCAGGAGGTTGAGTTGTATAAGACCGTTGGGGAATCCAGGGTCTTAGAGCCTTTTTAACATCGAGAGACCCAAAAATACCCGAGGCGGCATTTACGACCGGATCCGGCGGTGCTGCATTAGGCCAAGGATTAAAGAATCTACCCTTGCCGCTATTATAATGATGGTTATAAGGATTTGTTGATGTCTTCGTCCTGAGGGGATTGGGCGTAATGTACCCCTGTTTCATCAAAAATTTAAGATTGTATGATTGGGGGGTAAACTGATCAGACACATAAAATTGGGGCAAATTCCATAAATACCTCAAGTGTTCGATATCTTGAATGCCAAGGCCTCCTTGGGGCAACAGCGGTTCAGAAACTTTAATCTTAGATATGTGTTTTGCTTCTTGATTTAAGGAGAGAAGCTGCGTCTGGTTAAAAAATTCGCTTTCATTTCGAAAGGGCATCTGACTTGGACAGTACTTTGAGACATTTTGGCACTTGCTGACTGCATTGGTATATGTTTCTCGTCGTGCAATTTCCTTGGCGATGCAGCATGTGCAGGACGCACGGCCTATGTTTCCTGAAGTAAGCGCTCCTTTGAGCGACGAGAGTTGCGTGATTTTCTGAGGGTCGCAAGCTGTGGTTGTTCTGATGTCAGTGAGACGTCCTAAAATATTGATTTTCAAAACAGCTGAGTTTCCAAGATCTTTAAGACGCTGAAACAAGGATTTATATTTTTTGCTTTCTGGATCTTCAAATGAAGTTTGCGGTGTGCCTTGCATTCCTGAAGATTGGGAGGCAAGTATCCGAAACGGGATTGTGCTGTTTATAATTGCCACACAAGCAATAACAGACAAAATCTTTAAGAAATTCCTTGGTTTCATCACTTTTTATCCCACTCAGCCAAATCCAATTACGATATAAAAATCAAACAAACGCTCTTGTGGAGCCAATGATAGAGTCTTCATAATTATGACGCTTCTTGAGTTAAGATTATGTTAAAAAAGGCCGGGAAGGGGGGGTATCTTTAGAACCTAGAGTCATGATTGGCCCCATTTTAAAATCGCTCGTCAATAATTCCTTTAAGTTTTCTGTTTATCCCTCTTGTCTCTGGTGAAGGTTAGCGTCAAAATGCTAATGGTATTTGATTAAAATAGGCGTATAGGATGCGATTGATAACATGTATTTTAGGAGTGGCTCTATTAGCGAGTTACCCCGCCCTGGCCTCCGTTCCTCAACCGTGGCAAATTGGCTTTCAGCCGGCGGCTTCTCCCATGATGGAGGGGGTTATTCACATGCATAATTTACTCATGATTGTGGTGACGTGCATCGCTTTGTTTGTCGGTGCTCTCTTAAGCTATGTCATGGTTCGGTTTCGGGCATCTCGCAATCCCATTCCCAGCAAAACAGCCCATCACACTTTGCTCGAGGTTGTGTGGACCATGATCCCGGTGTTTATATTGGTGGTGATCGCGATTCCTTCATTGAAGCTTTTGTTTGCTATGGATAAGGCGCACAATGCCACGATGACTGTCAAAGCCATTGGCCATCAGTGGTATTGGTCTTACGAGTACCCAGAAAAGCAAATTACTTACGATAGTTATATGATTGAAGATAAGGATATAAAACCAGGACAGATTCGCCTGCTTTCCGTTGATAATCCTATCATAGTGCCTGTGGATACAACGGTGCGTATCTTGGTGACGTCTCAAGATGTGTTGCATAGCTTTTCTGTGCCGGCTCTGGGAATCAAGAAGGATGCGGTTCCCGGCAGGCTCAATGAAACCTGGCTTCGCATTGCCAAAGAAGGGGATTATTACGGTCAATGTTCAGAGTTGTGTGGCGTGAAACACGCATTCATGCCCATTCATGTTAAGGCGGTTTCCAGAAGCGATTATGATGCATGGACAAAATCAAAGGGTACAAAATCAAAGGGTGCGGAACCAAAAGCACCCAAGGATGCCCCACCCGCCCAAAAGGATGCTTCACCCGCCCAAAAGGATGCTTCACCCGCCCAAAAAGATCAAAATAAGGAACAAAAATAATGAGCAAGACAACCAGTACTGTGAGCGCGGCCGAACATCATGATCATCACCCAACAGGATGGCGTCGGTGGTTATTGTCCACCAACCACAAAGATATCGGAACGCTTTACATCGTTTTTGCCCTGATTGGCGGACTGCTCGGCGGCATTCTTTCCATGATTATTCGCATGCAATTGATGCACCCTGGGAGCATGGTTTTAGGGGGTGATCACCAGCTGTATAACGTGATCATCACAGCCCACGGGCTTCTCATGATTTTCTTCATGGTGATGCCGGCGTTGATTGGTGGTTTCGGGAACTGGTTCGTTCCCTTGATGATTGGGGCGCCGGATATGGCTTTTCCACGCATGAATAACATCAGCTTTTGGTTGATGCCGCCGTCGCTTGTAATGTTGATTTTGGCAGGCACTGTGGGGACAGGTGCGGGGACCGGGTGGACCTTTTATCCCCCTTTAAGTTCTGTGATCGGGCACAATGGGCCCGCAGTGGACTTTCTCCTCTTAAGCCTTCACCTGGCGGGGGCGTCGTCGATTTTGGGCGCCATCAACTTTATCACAACCATCTTTAACATGCGTGCCCCCGGGATGGGCTTCCATAAAATGCCTCTCTTTGTGTGGGGGATGCTGATCACGTCATTCTTGCTGCTGCTGTCGGTTCCCGTTTTGGCAGGGGGCATTACCATGTTGTTGACGGATCGCAACTTTGGCACGACCTTCTTTGATCCAGCGGGTGGGGGCGATCCCGTATTGTTCCAGCACTTGTTTTGGTTCTTCGGCCATCCAGAAGTCTATATCATGATTATGCCGGCGTTCGGGGTGGTCAGCACAATTATTTCAACCTTCTCCCGCAAGCCCATCTTCGGTTATCTCGGGATGGCCTATGCCATGGTGTCTATTGGGGTGCTTGGGTTTGTTGTGTGGGCACACCATATGTTTACGGTGGGGATGAACGCCAATGCGCGGGCTTACTTTACGGTGGCGACATTGATTATCGGTGTTCCAACCGGCATCAAGGTGTTCAGCTGGATCGCGACCATGTGGGGTGGCTCCATCTCTTTCCGTGTGCCTATGAAGTTCGCGTTGGGCTTTGTTTTGCTGTTTACCATAGGCGGTCTGACCGGCATTATCCTTGCCAATGGGGAGGTGGATATCTCCTTACACGATACGTATTATGTTGTGGCACATTTTCATTATGTCTTGTCCATGGGGGCTGTGTTTGGGTTGTTTGCAGGCTTTTATTACTGGATTGGGAAGATGTCCGGCTATCAATACAACGAACGTTTGGGCAATATCCACTTTTGGATGACCTTTATTGGTGTTAACGTTTTGTTCTTCCCGATGCATTTCCTAGGGCTCGCCGGCATGCCGAGGCGCATTCCTGATTATCCCGATGCGTTTTCCGGATGGAATTATGTGTCCTCAATTGGGGGCTTCTTTTCAGGCTTTTCGGCTCTGTTCTTCTTCTATGTCATGTACAGGATTTTCAAGGACAAGGTGAAATGCCCCGACAATCCTTGGGGCGATGGCGCAACAACCTTGGAATGGCATGTATCGTCTCCGCCCCCGTTTCATACGTTTGAGTACCAGCCGGTCATAAAGTAGGGCTATAATTTCATGACGATAACTGCCACTTCCTTTGACGAATCCTCAACCGCGGACGTTCAAGATTATTTTAATCTCTTGAAGCCCCGGGTAATGTCCCTTGTGGTCTTTACGGGCTTGTGTGGTTTGTTGATGGCTCCCGACTCAATTCACCCGGTGCTGGCCTTTTCTGCGATATTATCGATAGCTGTGGGAGCAGGGGCCGCGGGGTGTTTGAATATGTGGTGGGATAGGGACATCGACGCCATCATGAACCGGACTCGCAAACGCGGGATTCCTCAAGGTCGGGTGGACCCCGATAGTGCGCTTGCGTTTGGGGTTATCTTAAGTTTTGTATCCCTGATTACCATGGGTGTTGCGGTTCACTGGCTGGCTGCAGGTTTGCTGGCGCTCACAATCCTATTTTATGTCTTTGTATATACCATGTGGTTAAAACGCTGGACGCCCCAAAACATTGTGATTGGGGGCGCCGCGGGCGCCTTCCCACCAGTCATCGGTTGGGCAGCCGTGTCAGGTACGGTTCCTCTGGAAGCTTGGATCCTTTTCGGGATTATCTTTTTATGGACGCCTCCCCACTTCTGGGCTTTGTCCCTCTATAGTCATGAGGACTACGCCCGTGCAAACGTGCCGATGCTGCCAGTCGTCTCCGGCGTTGAGGCCACGAAGCGCCAGATCATCTTTTACACCATTTTGCTGGTGGCATTATCGGTTGTTCCCTCTTTCATTGGTATGTCTAGTTGGATTTATGGGATTTTTGCAATTGTGCTCGGGGCAGGATTTCTGGGTCTGGCTTGGCGAGTTAAATGTCAAGATTCACCAAAGGTCGCCATGCAACTATTTGCCTACTCCATCTTTTACTTATTCGCCCTCTTTTTGGTGATGACTGTGGATCGGGTGCTTTTTGTGTTGTGAGGGGGAGATGAAGAATACTCAGTTCATTAGCTCAATCTGTTGTGAAAACTGTATTTTCTTTCAAACACAAGCTAATTAATAAAAGGATTTTGTCATTGCGAGGAGCGAATGCGACGAAGCAATCCAGGGGCTAAACACAAGCTTTTTGAGAGCTTAATCTCAGATGAGCATGAGTGTAAGAAGTTATTTTGTTGCCCCTGGATTGCCGCGTCGTACGCCTTCGCAAAGCTTCGGCTTAACTCCTCGCAATGACTCCGAATGTGTTAATTCTTTTTCAAAGCTTTATCCATCACCCACTCACGCGCGGGGCATGAATGTAATTAACTCACTCCTCTCCCTACTGTGGAAAGGCAGCTTTGTAACCTTCAATAAAACTTAGAGCAAGTTGCTGAAGTTGACTCGCTTTTTCACTTGACTTATTCAGCGTATCTAAGGCTTGAGTCAATTCTTGCCTCAATCTTTGAATTTCTTCTCCTCGAGCTTTCTCTCTCTCCAAACCTTGTTGGATGACGATATCCTTTTTGTTCAAGAAGTCTCTCAAGGTAGAAGCCTCTTTTTCAAGGGACCTATTTTTCCTTTGCTCTTCTTGAAATTTTATGATCATTTTTTCCAGCTCCGAGGCCGCACTTTTCTGATCCCTGTATAGTGCTAGCTGGGCTTCGTTTAGTTCTCTTAAGTGGCGTCTGCCCTCTTTCGGGGTTTTGAAGGGAGGCGCCTTTCTATTAAGTATTATTGCGATCTGTTGGATTTGTTGGTATTTCCTTCCATGTCGAATCTCCTCAAACAATGCAAGGTCTACGGATTTTGCGAGTTTTGGGGACGTCTGAAATAATTTCTCTAACCCATCAGGTGTATCGAGCACTTCAGGTTTTATTTCGGTAGGAAAGGTATATGTTTTGGAATCATTGTCACTTGGTCCAAAGGAAATGCTTTTTAAAAATGCTAACAAATTTTCGGCTCTTGTTTCCTTCTCCCTTATAGCTTTTTGGAGATGTGACATGTCAAAACTTATTGATGCTTCGTTATTGGTAAATAGATGAAAAGATAAACGCTCTTTTTCGGCTTCTTCTAATTGTTGAGTTTCTGAGTCCCCAACGTAACGAGTTTTACTTGCCTTCATTTTAGGGTATAAGTTACCCCAAAATGCATCACCATCCAGATCTCTTTGAGTAATCCCCTCGGGAAGTTGGAATTTCTCTAGCCCCCACCATCCATGTGAACTGCGCATTTCAATATAGTACCTCCAAAGATTTAACGCACGAAGATCAGTTGTGTTTTTGGGGTCAAGAGCATTTTTATCCTCTACCTCCAGGTGACGCTTTAATGCATCTTTGTCAAATACGATGGGGGCATCATCATCCGGGAACATGCTTTGCGTTGTGGCGAGGGTAGGGGGTGTTGTGGAAGTTTCTTCACGTTCGGCTTCTGCGGCTAAACTTGAAACTGCCATCAGAATTTGCAAAAGCCCTGATACATATATAGTCCTATAATTCATTTTTTATTCCTTTGTGTTTCGTGGTTTTAGGCTCCCGATTGTAGATGTCACCTTCACAACGTCAATACCGTATAAATACGCTAGTAAGGTTTGTTCATTTCACTCGCGTGACTCAGAAAACCTTGCTAGAGTAGGCTGAAGGTTTGTCGGATTGCTGTGAGGAGAAAAAATTGACATCAAAGACGAAGGATAAAGGCCCTCAAAGCCGAAGCGCGAACTTAACGAGCAGAAACAAGGCGTTGTTGTATGCTTTGGGTGGTTTTTCTATTTTGCTCTACATCATTTCTTTTGTTCGCATGGGGCAATGGTAGGGTCACGGAATCTTGGCGTTATCCTTGCAGGCCTGGTGGCAACGATGCTTGTCCTGGCTTACGCTTCTGTTCCTCTCTATCGCCTATTCTGCCAGAAAACTGGCTTTGGGGGCACCACCCAAGTGGCTAAGGCGCCTTCCACCAGTATTCGGGATCGGGAAATAACCGTTCGATTTAACGCGGATGTGCATCGGGATTTGCCCTGGCATTTTCGCCCTCTACAAACAGAAATAAAAGTCAAAATAGGGGAAAATGCGCTTGCGTTTTATGAGTCCCAGAACTTCTCTGATAAACCAATTTCCGGTATGGCGACATACAACGTAACCCCTGATAAAGCTGCACTTTATTTCAACAAAGTTGCTTGTTTTTGCTTTGAAGAGCAAGTATTATCCCCTCAACAAAGAGTTGATATGCCCGTTCAGTTCTTTATCGATCCTGATTATGCAGACGACCCTGATTTAAAGGATGTACATACCATTACGCTCTCCTACACTTTTTTTAAATTTAACAAATAGAAGGTACCCATTTTTATGAAAACTTGGATTCGAAATACAGCCATCATGTTTGCATTGACAGTAACTGCCGTCCAGGCCGAGCTCACGAATAGTTTGAGCCGGTTTGGAAAGCCGAAGTATGGTCTTGATTTTACGGCATTTAGTTACGTGAATCCCAATGCCCCGAAAGGCGGCAAGTTGAAAATGGGCGCCATGGGGACGTTTGATTCCTTGAATCAATACATTGCGATTGGAATTCCCCCGGTTGTGGTTTCCTTTCAGCAGAGTGGTTCTTTGACGATTGACTCGCTCATGACCCGATCGGCCGATGAGCCATACACAATGTATGCGTTGATTGCGGAAAAAGTTGATTTAGCACCAGACAATTCTTCGGTAACCTTTTACATCAATCCAAAAGCGCGTTTCCATGATGGAACGCCGATTATGGCTGAAGACGTGAAATTCAGCTATGAATTGCTTCGTGAACAAGGTTTGCCGCGGTACCGCCTTCATTATGGTAAAATTGAGAAGATGGAAATTTTGGCACCGCGCACCATCAAATTGACTTTCAAGATAACCGAGAATGGTTACGATCCTGAAACGCCCATGATCGTTTCGGGACTGAATGTTTTCTCCAAAGCAAAATACGAAGGTAAAGACTTCCGCACGACCGGCATGACGCCCATATTAGGGTCTGGGCCGTATCGTGTTGCCAAGGCTGAGCCTGGCCGTTCTATTGTTTATGAGCGGGTTAAGGATTATTGGGGCGAAGATTTGCCTGTGAATAAAGGTAAATATAACTTTGATATCATCCAGTTGGATTTTTACAAGAATGCGGAAGCGCAATTCCAGGCCTTTAAAGCCGGTGAGTTTGATGCTTTCTTTGAGGTGAACTCCCAACAATGGCGCGATGGGTATAACACACCAGCAGTGCGGTCGGGCAAAATTAAGAAATTTGAGGCTATGCACCAAAGACCCGTCACGGTGCGGACATCCATTTTTAACATGCGTCGCCCCATATTCCAGGATATTCGAGTAAGAGAAGCCATAGCCCTCGCGTATGATTGGGAAACCGTCAATAAGATGTTGTGTAACAGTGACTACCACCGTGCTACAAGCCTATTTGCTAACACACCTTTGGCTCATAAGGGAGCGGCTCAAGGATTGGAATTGACGTACCTCGAGCCTTATCGCGATACGATTCCCAAAGATATTGTGGAATTTGGATTTGTGGCTCCCACCACGAAGGGGGATGGAGATGCGCGCGCAAATTTGGAGAAGGCAGACAAGCTTCTCAATGAAGCGGGATGGATCGTGGTCACAGAAAAAGACCCCATCACACAGCAGAATGTCGTTCGTCGTGTGAACAAAGACACCAAAGAACCACTGGTGTTTGAGTACATGTATAAGGATCCGCGTCTCGAGAAGTTTATGAATACCTTCCGCCAGAACCTACAACAGCTGGGGATTACTTTAAAGCTGCGATTCATGGACACCGTTCAATATGAAGCCCGGGTCATTGAATCTGACTTTGATATGATCACCCACTATTGGACGAACTCGTTGAGCCCAGGGAACGAGCAAGTCTACTATTTCAGTCAAAATACGGCTGATCAGAAGGGGAGCAGCAATTATATTGGGGTAAAAGACCCTGTCTTGGAAGCGTTGGCTAAAAAGGTAGTCGGTGCTAAAACAGAAGAAGAACAACGCGCCGCCGTTCATGCGCTCGATCGCGTTATGATGGGTCGTCATTACTTGATTCCGAACTTCTATGATAACATCATCTATTTTGCTTATTGGGCGGATCGCGTAGAATTCCCTGAATTTAATCCGGTTGTCGGGACGAACTCCTTGGAGTGGTGGTGGTCAAAGCCATCAACTTCAAAAGGAGCGGATACAGAAGTTGCCCAAGAAGTGCTTGAGTCAAAGCCGTCTCTCTTTGCGCGGTTGGTTGCCTGGACGAAAAGTAAGATAGTAGGATAATATTAACTTGCAGTCGTTATACTGGGGTCAAGCTTTGATGAAAAGGTGACCCCATGACTGGAATAGATGGACCCCCTCATAAACGGGGAAAGCGAGGAGCAGGAGACGTGTCTGTGTCAGAAAATACCACTACCTTTTCGGCCAAACACCCCTATCATATGGTTGACCCGAGCCCCTGGCCGTTTGTCGGGGGGCTATCCTCTTTGGTTCTGGCTATTGGTGGTGTTTTGGCAATGCATGGTCTGGACAAGAAGGTCTTTTCTGTTGGGCTTGTGATGCTTCTTTTGACGGTGTTTGGATGGTGGCGTGATGTCGTCCTCGAAGGCAACACGCCAGGGCTTCACACCCAAGCCGTTCAAAGGGGTTTGCGGATTGGCATGCTTCTATTTATCTGTTCGGAAGTTATGTTCTTTGTTGCCTTTTTCTGGGCATACTTTAATGCAGCTCTTGCCCCTATGGAGGCGTCAGGTTTTGTGTGGCCCCCTAAAAACATTGTTCCTTTTGATCCCTTCCATCTACCTTATTTCAATACGCTTGTGCTCTTGTTATCAGGGACGACTGTGACTTGGGCACATCATGCTTTGTTAGAGAACAATCGAAAGGATCTTTTGACGGGCTTAGGGGTTACTATTGGCTTAGGCCTTCTATTCACCTCTGTTCAAGCCATAGAATACAGCCATGCCGCTTTTTCGTTTAAAGATGGCATTTACCCCTCGACTTTCTTTATGGCAACAGGCTTCCACGGATTCCATGTGATTGTGGGGACTCTATTCTTGATGGTGTGTTGGTTTCGGGCTTATCGAAATGAATTTACGCCTGATCATCATGTCGGATTTGAAGCTGCCGCCTGGTATTGGCATTTTGTGGACGTCGTTTGGTTGTTCTTGTTTGTGTCGATCTACTGGTGGGGATATGTACCGGTGGAATGATATGAGATGCGATTTAACGTTACCTCGTAAGGGATAAAAACCTTTAAGAACGCTTCGGACGTCTGATTTATCGTACAATAATTTGTCATTGCGAGGAGCGTTAGCACCTAAGTTGTGTAACCGACGTAGCAATCCATGTATTTTATGTCCTTATCAACAAAACATCTTTCGAAGAATCAAATACATGAATTGCCGCGTCGTTCGCCTACGCTAACGCTCCTCGCATTGACAAAAATTTTTTGAAATATATTGTTTTGTGAAATAATTGTGGTGCAAATGAAATTATTCAACAAAGTCTCTACAAGGCATACCTATTATCTGGAAGTTGCCGAACTCAACCCCCTACCACCACCTTCTGAACAGATCTCTATTGTCGCGCAACCACTGACCGACTGATTTGCCATATAGGGGCGTTGAGTCAATAGGGGTTAAGTTGGCTACGTAGTTTTGGCTTTGCGTCGCCTGTACCCCGTTGGTCATACGGGCAGAATGCCAGGACCGTGGTACGCTTGCTTTTGATACCTGTTTCCATTCTATGTACCCATAGCCAGCGAGTTTCTTTGCTTTATGTTTGAGAAGCGTATCATGCCAATCCGGGTTGATGGGGTTATATAACCTTAAATACAAGATCGTATTGAACTTAGAGGTCATCGCAATGTTGTAAACTGTAGTGCTTAAATTCCATAAGAAATTACGAAGAGGGTCTGATGGGGATAAGCGATTCACAAGATTAGCAATAATCTGCCGATCTCCTGCTAAACATGCTGTGAAACCAACACAGTTTTTATGGTTGCGGTCAATGATCGGGAGCAAAGACGTTAGCGCATCATCTCTGTTATAATTTGCGGGGGCTGTAATCCACCTGTTTCCATAAACGAACCTGGCATTCACAGGTTGGATTGGGACAAATCGGATGCCATTTTGAACGTATTCTCTTTGACGTTGGGGGGAAAGATTTTGATATATTACCCATTGGGTGGTAAATTTTTGAAGTTTTTCATCGTAATTGATAACATCATAGACCTTTTGAACATAAGGTTTTGAAACATCATAGGGGTTGCTATAGATAAAATTCCTGAGAGTCGTCAGGTCCATATTGAGACATTCCACCCGAGTTCTACATACACGGTGGTTTTGAATAAAGGCGTTTTCCGTCATCCCAAAGACTTGATTGGTGTGTGTTTTTTGCTGAGGTGTCATAGAATTTGCTGGGTTTGAAATGTTCGTATAAGTTGCGTAAGGAAGAGGAAATGGCCCCATAGCTTGGAGTTTTCCAAGGCCTAATAGAACTACTCCCAAACAAATTATGATATATTTATTCATCTTTTTACCCAGTCGCTCACGTATTTACCTTAGTACTTATTATATGCTGGATTCTCTTAAAACGGAGTTAACAGGGCTATTCAAAACGGACTGGGTTCTGGTAAAACTATATTTATGACTCAAGAATTAACAATCGTTCGAAGCGATGCAATCGCAACCGTAAACACCTCTTCCGTCTCAGAAGGGGATGCACCCCCTTATAACCTTGAAGCGGAGCAATCCATTCTCGGGGCCTTGTTGCTGAACAACGGATCCCTTGAGTATGTTGGGGATTTTTTGAAGCCCCAACATTTTGCAGATGCCATTCATGGTCAGATATTTGAGGCCATCGTACGGCTTATTGAGCGGGGTCAGGTGGCTGATCCTATTACATTGAAAGATTACTTTGATAAGAACGAGGCCTTGCAGCCTGTTGGTGGGGCTCGTTATTTGGTGGACCTGGTTCAAAGCGTTGTATCCATTATCAGCGTGGGTGACTACGGGCGCCTGATCTATGATCTTTTCCTGCGACGTCAATTGATGGGGATCGGGGAGGGCATGGTTTTAACCGCTCGGACCCATGAATTGGAAGTTATATTAATCAAAATTATCAATTTGTTAGAAATTTTATAAAAAATGAGATTCCTACCTTAAAAGTATCTCCTTTAGA
>JAIESE010000020.1 GCA_019746225.1 Alphaproteobacteria bacterium
ACAGAGCTGATTGTCAATGTATGATTGTCATCCACGTCCGTAACGTTGGCCAAAAGAGCGGAGGTGAGATTCAGAGACGCATTTTCAGTTGCGGCAAAAGCCGCGACAGTTGGCAAAATAGCCATCGGCGCATCGTTTACGCCCGTGATAATAATAGACCCATGAATGGAAGGTGTGGCAGCAAGATACTCATCCTTCACTACGTAATCAAAAGAAATTGTTTGTTGGATGCCTTGTGCCAAATGGTCGAAATCTGTGCCAGGATTAAAGGTAACCACCCCTGTGTTTACAGTAACATGGGAATCTCCAGTGACAGAGCTGATTGTCAATGTATGATTGTCATCCACGTCCGTAACGTTGGCCAAAAGAGCGGAGGTGAGATTCAGAGAGGCATTTTCGGTTGCTGCAAAAGCCGCGACAGTTGGCAAAATAGCCATCGGCGCATCGTTCAAGCCTTTCACACTAATGTCCAGAGTTGCAATGTTCGAGAATCCTCCAAGACCATCGCTAATCCGATAAGTGAACACATCATGAACGATCTGATCTTTGAACAAACCTTGAACATTCGCATCACTGTTGCGCAACGTATAGGTATAGGCGCCATTTGCAGTCAGGGTAAGATTGCCATAATTCCCAATACCTGTAAGGGGCGTCACGAGAATAGCCGGCATTCCAGTTGATACATTTGAGTCGTTCGAGAGCACATTTGCGCTAGCGGTTACTGGACCGTCCTCAACCACATTAGCCGTGTCGTTTGCAGCTATAGGAACAGCTGTTTGAACCACGTTGAGTTCAATCTTTTCAATGTTGACAATTTTTAAATTCATATAGGGAACGTAATTATGAAAATCAAAGACTCCATTTCCCCGTCGAGAATTGAATGCTGCGATAGCAGCTGCCAGGTCATTGGCTTGGGCTTGTGTTACAATCAACCTTAAGGTGTCTGATCCGCCGTCGCCGTCATAATAATCAGAGGCACCTATATTCTCAGAAACAGAATGAATAAAGAGGTCTTTTCCAGATCCGCCAAGAACAATGTCAGAGCCAGATCCACCATTCAAAGTGTCGTTACCCCCGCCACCTACGATCAAATCATTGCCAGAACCCCCATTAATAATATCATTTCCCTTGCCACCGGTGATGATGTCATTGCCGCCCCCTCCGTTGAGGGTATCGTCTCCTTTTCCTCCGATAATGATATCTGAGTCGTTCGTTCCAGTGATAGTGTTGTTTAACTTGTTTCCAATTAATATTGCCATAATACAGACTCCTTAGTTAAAGGAACTTTTAATATACTCACCCATACTACATAGTAAAATATAGGTTTTTTATTAAAATTATCAACTATATTGAGAATTTTAAGATTACACAAAATTTGTATCATCAAAATGCTAAAATTATTATATAATTTGCTTTAAAAACAAATACATAGTATTTTTCATGAATTTCAAATATCAGAATTGTTATTTAAAATAAGACAGAAAATTAACTTATAACATTTTTAAAGTTAATAATTAAGAAATCCACAAAGCGGTCCCAACCCGAACCCAGGTGGCGCCGTGAGCAATGGCGACCTCGTAATCCGCACTCATCCCCATGCTCAACTCTGATAGCTGATGAGTTTGCGCTAGATCCGCAAGTTTTCGAAAGTGGGGGGCGGGATCTTCATGGGCAGGAGGAATGCACATAAGACCCGTGAGAGGCAGGGCGTGTGTGGTGCATAACGCAATCAGAGCGGGGAGGTCTTTCTCTAATACCCCGCTTTTTTGGGGTTCGCGACCCGTATTCACTTGAATCAAGACCTTGGTGGTGCGGCGGAAGGGATTTCCCCATTCCTTGGCAAGAACCTCTAGGAGCTGGGGACGGTCAACGGTTTCAATGACATCAAATAGGGTAAGGGCCTGTTTGACTTTATTGGTTTGTAATGGGCCAATCAGATGGAGGCGAAGATCAGGGTATTGGGCGCGAAGGTCGGGCCATTTTGAGGCGGCTTCTTGAACGCGGTTCTCACCAAACCACCGTTGACCTACTCCGAGGAGGGGGCAAATGGCCTCAGGGGATTGATTTTTGCTCACCGCAAGGAGAGACACAGAACTTGGAGGTCGACCTGCGTCTTCACAGGCGCGCTTTATGGACTCTTTAATTATAGCAAGAGATTGCTTACTTTTTTCGAAAAGCATCCAACACGACAACATTGGTGCCATTTTTGGCTTCTTCGGAGATTGGCGTTTCCGTATTCGCCTTCGTCTTGGCTTTGGACTTTGATTTTGCTCTTATCGGCAATTTCTCTGGAACGACCGTTTCATGAATGGTTGGGGAAAACTGCAACCCAAACTTCACGGATGGATCAACAAAGCTGACAATCGCTTGAAGAGGAATGGTTAACCGCTCATGAATATCATTGAAGCATAAGGTGACAAAGAAACAATCTTCTTCAACTTCGAGGTCCCAAAACTCATATTGAAGCACGATCGTAATTTCTTCAGGATATTGCTCCTGCAAGTAATCCGGCAAATCAACGCCTGGATAATCTGTTCGAAAGGAGATATAGAAATGGTGATTGCCTGGCAAACCCCCTTTGGAAACTTGGCTTAATGCCTCTCTTACAACAGAGCGCAAACTCTCTTGGACCAGGTGTTCATAATCAAATTTTGTTATCTTGCTCATGGGACTGGTTCCTTATCTGAATTCACCACATTGATTAAATTCTTAAAAATTAAGTGGGGGGCTTCCTGTTGCTCGGTGCCCCCCGAACCGCCTGCATAAAGCCACTTTAATCAGCTATTGCCGATATTAAGCACGCTTTAAATATGCAACCCTTACAGGAGCCGGAGCTCCTCTACGGTTTGCATTGTCAGACCGCATATTGCGGTTTGATGCAGTAAGTGCATTGTTGTTAGCACCTATTAAAACAGCCCGATAACGGTGGTACAATGCCGGGCAAAAGACATATCTTTACTACGCACGTCGATCCTGTTTCACCCCCATAACACTAATGGTGGAGGCGCCGGGTACCGCCCCCGGGTCCGCAACGCTTATTCCATAAATCGTTTATCGCCATAGAGAGTTACCCCTCACTATATAAAATAGGGTGTTTTCACTGGAAAAAAAAGGGGTTTAACGCTAATCTGGTCATACTTTTAAAAAAAATATGCTTGAGGAACCCATGTCAACTGCCACGAAATCAGATAGAATTCAAGAAATACAACAGCTTAAGGAAGAACAATTTGTCACACGCCGGGCGACAGTTTTTTCTTTAGAAAACATCCTTTATGAGCCTTTTTCGGTCCTAGATCATGGTTTTGTCCGTGTGATCGATTATATGGGAGACGATTCAGCCATCGTTCAAGCGGCCCGAGTGTCCTATGGGAAGGGCACAAAAATGGTTAATGAAGACAAGGGCTTGATCAATTATTTGATGCGCCATCGCCATTCCACCCCTTTTGAGATGTGTGAGATGAAATTCCACGTCAAATTGCCCATTTTCGTGGCACGCCAGTGGATTCGTCACCGTACCGCCAATGTGAATGAATATTCCGCGCGTTATTCGATCATGGATAAGGAATTCTATATCCCAAGCCCAGAGCACTTGGCCGCTCAGTCTACAACAAACCGCCAGGGACGGGATGAAGTCTTGCAAGGCGACCAAGCCGCACGCGTGCTGGATTTGTTGCGTGAGGATGCCTTGAAGTCCTACAGCCATTATGAAACGATGCTGAATGAAGATCGGGACGGCAATGTGATCGATCCGACCCTTCCAGGCCTTGCGCGGGAATTGGCGCGCATGAACTTGCCCGTGAATTTTTACACTCAATGGTATTGGAAAATCGACTTACACAATTTGATGCATTTCTTGAGCCTTCGGGCGGATCCTCATGCTCAATATGAAATCCGCGCTTATGCGGATGTCATGCTAGACATATTGAAGCAGTGGGTTCCCATCACCTATGATGCCTTTATGGACTATCGGGTGGGCTCCACATCCCTGTCAGCAAAGGGCTTAGGGGTTGTGAAAGCTCTTTTGAAGGGCGAACCCATCGATCAAGCAACCAGTGGCATGAGCCCTCGCGAATGGCGAGAGCTTCATCAAATGCTTGAAATAAGCCCCCCTCAGGCGTGTCAGCCCTAAGGGATGAGAGTGCCCCTTCTTCTCACACTCTATCAACGATTAACCCCTTTTTTAGAAAGGGGTGTCGTGGCTTATGTGCACAAACGCTTGAAAAAGGGAAAAGAAGACCCCCATCGTCTCAATGAACGATTTGGAAAAGCCTCGAAAGCCCGCCCTAAAGGCTCTGTTGTGTGGTTTCACGGGGCAAGTGTGGGAGAAGCCGTATCCCTTTTGCCGCTTCTTCACCGCATTCGCAAAGAATTCCCCCACATCACCCCTTTGGTAACAACTGGTACCGTATCAGGCGCATCCGTCATGATGAAATCCCTGCCACAGGGGTGCATTCATCAGTACAGTCCCATCGATATACCCGCATGGATTGGCCAATTCTTGGACTATTGGCACCCAGATATCGCCGTTTTTGTTGAATCAGAGTTTTGGCCAAATGTTCTTTTGGGATGCCGCGCCCGAAAGATTCCACTTTATTTGGTCAATGCCCACCTCTCAGAGAAAAGTTTCCGATCCTGGAAACGGTTTCCTGGCGTCATCAAATATCTACTCTCCTGCTTTGAGGTATCCCTTGCCCAATCCAAAACCATTGCCCAAAGGCTCATCGATTTGGGTGCCCTCCCTTCAAAAGTGCGTATATGTGGCAACATGAAGTTTGCGGCAAATCCGCTTCCCTATGATGCCGATGACTTAAGTTTGTTGCAGGCCGCGCTCCATGGACGTTCCGTTTGGGTTGCTGCCAGCACCCACGATGGTGAAGAGGACTTCGTTGCTGACGTTCATAAACGCTTGAAAGAAGCCCTCCCCACTGTGTTGACCATCATCAGTCCTCGCCATCCACGGCGTGGTGAAGACATTGTCAATGCTTTGACCCGCAAGGGGTTAAAAGTGACACGTCGATCTCTCCAAGAAAAGATTACCTCATCCACAGACATTTACGTGGCGGATACCATGGGAGAGCTTGGCTTAATATATCGATTAAGTGATGTTGCTTTTCTCGGTGGGACCCTCACCCCCATCGGCGGTCATAATCCCATCGAAGCTGTTTTGTTAGATTGTGCGCTGATTTGGGGACCCCATACCCATAAACAAACGGAAATATGCGATGTCCTGAGGCCCAGTGCCACGGTCGTGACCACACGCGAAGAATTTGCAACTGCCTTGACGCATCTCCTGACAGATAAGAACTTGCGCACAGAAAAGATCAAAGAAGCCCGCCATCTTTCTGCAGCCCAAGCCCATATTTTAGAAGAAGTGATGACGGCTTTGAGGGAAAAGCTGGGAGCAAATGATGACAGAACAAGGCCTGTGCGTCGTTAGTAAAAACCCACATTCATAGATAGAAAAAATCAAGCCGTTCGGTACCTAAAATTCTGCTCAAAGCCCCTCGTCGTCATTGCGAGCGAAGCGAAGCAATCCAGGGGCCACAAAATAAATCTTGAAGTTTTCTTCCCTTCAAGCACCCCTCTAATAACTTGTCCTTGGCCCCTGGATTGCTTCCTCGCTACGCTCCTCGCAATGACGATTATATGTTAACCTTCTGACGTAATCTCTGTAGTCAGCTTGCTTTATATGGCTCGTTCGGGAAACTTTCTAAAACCCAATCCACGATGCACTTACCGTTTAGGGCATCATCACTATCATCATACAGAATGCCAAATTTATACTCAGGAGGAGATCGCGGAATAATTGCCTGCAACTTTACGTTATCATTATAAATGTTCTTGCAAATTGTCTTTAGAACATCAATTTCATTCTCAGGAAACCTTACTGTATATAATATCGCTTTTAAACTGACTTCATGAATATTTACTTCAGATATACCAGGTTTATAGAAAATTCTATGTTCGTTCTCATAATTCCAATTATTTGACTTATTTGTGAAATTATCCATATTAGAAAAGTTGTCATTTAACCATTCATCCGGATGCCCCGGACCTGTACTATTTTTATTATATATGATTTTCTCTATCTTTCTGCCTTTTGGGGGGTTAATTTCATATATGAGGGCTAATCCCCTAAGGTTATCAGCATAATGTGCAAACATTAGTTGAGCTGAATCATCGTAAAATACATCCAAGGAGGAGACACAAAATATACCAACAGAAGTAAACACTATATTCTCACTAATAAACTCATAATCCTTTTGTGTTATGGTAGGAGCATCTTGAGTGTGAGTAGCTAGTCTTCTTTGGAATTCATCGATACATTCATTTTTATTTGTGCCGGCTTTATAAGCATTTTCTAACATCTTGCTTCGAAATACTCCATCGTCAAATTTCTTTTTAAAAATATTCCAAAATGCTATCGGTTTTCCACTGCAATCAGTTCCTATATAAGCAAGCTCATTAAAATCATTAAACTCATACACTGTTGAAAAATATATAGTTTTATTGATCAAAGACGATAATGTGTTTTGATTATAGGGAACGAATTTTACAAAATAAGGCATAATCAATCTCAGGTTAGGGAGGGCGCCCGTCGATAGGCTAATTACCCAGGGTTTCTCGTATTTCATTAAATTAATTATATATAAGAAATGTTAAGTTTCTATTTATTTTAAATTCAGTGTTCCGTCATCGCGAGGAGTGAAGCCGAAGCCATCGGCGGAGGTGAACGACGTGGCGATCCATGTATTTTGTATTTCTTGAAACAAAAAATACGTTGAATTATTCAAATGCATGGACCCGGCTACGCCTAACGGCTATGCCATGGCGAGTTGCCACGTCGCGAAAGCACTTTGTGCTCACGCTCCTCGCAATGACAAAATTCTTTAGGGAAAATTATCTTTGGAAAAATGGGTGGCGGGAGTGACGGGACTCGAACCCGCGGCCTCCTGCGTGACAGGCAGGCGCTCTAACCAACTGAGCTACACCCCCATTATCCTCTTCATGGACTTAATCTTGTTAGCCTACTTTATCACTTTACGTCAAGGAAGAAATCAGAGCAACCTTACAGATTCCTTGTATAGCTGGGGGAGAATTCGAAGGAGGACATCTCGAATTTGGTATTTACTTCAATAAAATTGGTAGGCAATATTGCTTTAGAAATAAACGAGCAACATAGAGTGAGGGACAATGGAATTAGTAGCTCGGGTACTCCTTATTGCAATGTTTTTGTATGGATCTATCTCAAACACCATGAAAACGGATAGGCTGAAGGGGTTGATGCGATCGAAAAACATGCCCTTTGTTGACATTGTGTTTCCTTTGACAAATTTATTGATGCTGGCCTCAAGCCTAGCTATGATCTTTAATTTCTATGCTCATGTAGGGGCCTTATATTTAATTGTCTTTATGATTCTTGCAACCTATTATTTTGCTGATTTTTGGTCTGTAAAAGGGACCGATCGAGATATGAGGTTGAACCAATTCACACTAAATCTTACTGTCATTGGCGGATTGTTGTTTTTTGTTTTAAGATCATGAAGAATCTTTTAGGCCTACACCCTCGACGTATGGCCTATTCCTGGAGATTCAAGTGGAAACCCCTTCGGTTATAAAATTTATCTTTCAGTGCATAAAGCCTTACCGTTGGTGGGTGGTGGGGCAAATTTTTGTGGCCATTATTTGGGCCATTGATCTTTCTTTGAGTCCCTATATCCTCAAAGTAATGATCGATCGCATGCCAGGACTTGATCCTCGTAAAGCCTACGATGCTCTCCTTTTTCCAGCTCTTCTTTACTTTTCCATGTCGGTTCTGGTTTTTGCGATCTTTCGTTTCTATGATTATCTCTGGCTTCACATTAACCCCTATATGAAACGTCATATTGGTCTCGTCTTGATGGACCGCATGATGAGTCACGCCCATTTCCTCTTTCAAGATCACTTTTCGGGTAGTTTGGGAAATAAAATAAAAGATGTTATGAGCGGTGTCCCAGACGTATTAAAAATTGTCATTGATCGCTTCTTCAGTCATGGGCTTGCTCTTGCTATGGCTGTATGTGTTGTTTGGACGGTCCATATTCGCTTCGCAATTGCGTTGTGTCTGTGGGTTAGTATCTTCATTGTCGGCTATTTCTTACTCTCAAGAAAGGCACGCCTTTTGAGTAGTGAAGCGGCAGAGGTACGGTCCTCAGTCGTTGGCACTATTGTGGACATTTTGGGGAACATGTTGACCGTTCGACTCTTTTCAGGTCGTGAAACTGAGAAAAGAAAGCTAACGAATGTTTTAGGAGAATATGTAAAAGCAGATCAGCGACGCGATTGGTTTTTCTTGAAGATGAATGGCTTATACGGAGGGTCCTATGTTATTCACAACGGGGTCGTTCTCTTTTGGCTTGTTCAAGGATTTCAACAGGGGACCATTTCTCCAGGGGATTTTGCCCTCATTTTAATGGTGAGTATATCCATAATGAATTCTCTTTGGGGCCTTTCCAAGGATCTGATTCAAATTGCAGAATTGGCTGGAAATGTATCGCAGGGTTTGGGTATTGTCCTTTCCCCCCTTGAAATTGAGGATGCAGCAAACGCAAAGCCGCTTGTTGTGAACCGTGGCGAAATTATCTTTTCCCAAGTTCATTTCCGATATCGGGATGCGGAGCCAATTTTTGAGAATAAGTCGGTGACCATTCTGCCAGGACAAAAAGTTGGGCTAGTTGGGTATTCAGGGGGTGGCAAAACAACCTTCTTAAGTCTCATTTTACGGCTTTTTGACCTGAATTCAGGGCATATATTAATCGATGGCCAAGATATCTCTGAAGTAACCCAAGACTCTTTGCACAGGAATATCGGAATGATTCCGCAAGATCCCTTCCTGTTTCATCGCAGTCTCAAGGAAAACATTCGCTATGGCCGCCTGGAGGCAACTGATGCCGAAATCAGAGAAGCGGCCCAAAAGGCATATGCTCATGAGTTTATCGAGGCCTTGCCACGGGGTTACGGCTCATTAGTTGGAGAACGGGGGGTAAAGCTATCTGGCGGACAGCGCCAGCGGGTAGCCATTGCACGCGCTTTCTTGAAAAATGCGCCGATTTTGTTGTTGGATGAAGCAACATCTCAATTAGATTCCGTAACCGAACGTAACATCCAAAGTGCTTTATGGACATTGATGAAGGGCAAAACGACGCTTGTCATTGCCCATCGTTTATCCACCCTTTTGCACATGGATCGCTTGTTGGTCTTTGATCAGGGAAAGATTGTGGAAGAGGGGACCCACGAAGACCTCTTGGTCAAAGGCGGCCTCTATAAGACCTTATGGGATACCCAAGTCGGGGGATTTTTACCAGAATACCGAGAGCCCGAAGAAGAATTAAATGTTTGATTTATTAATTAGTAAATAAGAAATTTCTATTCATTTTTTTTAAAACGAATTTAAAAATAAAACTTTAAGTTGCATGATTTGCAAATTCATTATATATTGCATTTGAAATTTATTAAGGTAGAAATGCCTAAAATGGAGGTTTTAATGATATATTCAAAAAGTATATTTTCATTGTTGGTTGCAACTTTGTTTGTTGTTGGTATGGGAAATGGAGCAGCAAAAGAGGTTGGATTCGATATTATCAGTGAAGGAAGTCTGCTTGATGGATATCAACTAAAACTCGAGATTTGTAAATTAGATAATTCTAATATGACCTCATCTTTCACACAAACAATCGATCTTACCAATTTTGAAAAAGAAACAAATAAATTTATTCCCCTCAATGTAACATTTGACGACTCATTGCCTGGAAAATTGAACGTTTCATTATTAGATAGCGACAAGACTGTTGTTGAGGGAGATTATGTTTTCTTAAATAGTTTAAATCAACTGCAAGGGCTCCAAGTTAACCTTGATGGTCTTACAAAAAAAGTGTCAGTGAGTACGCTCAATGACCGCCTTGGCATGGCGTTATTAAGCGCCCCCCAGTCTTAAGTCTCCTTCATAATCCCCCCAATTTAGTCCCTGAATTTGGGGGGCGTTATCCCTTGAAATTAATACCAACCAGACCCTTTCAATAAATTTTCGCCAAAGGCTGAAGATATTTTATATAATGGACTTAGGGTAAAGATTGGATAAGGATGAATTATGAATCTCGCATTTATCGCAAGCGCCACAGAAGAGGCCCTACAAGCTCAAGAAACCTTGCAAAGACTGTACACCTCAGTTGCGCCTGAAAAAGCGGATGTGATCATTGTCCTCGGCGGCGATGGCTTCATGCTCAAAACCCTTCATCAATTCCAAGCCCTGAATAAACCAGTCTATGGAATTAATTGCGGAACGGTCGGCTTTTTGATGAATGCGTATCAAGAAGAGGATTTACTGAAAAGGTTGAAGATGGCGCGTGAAACCGTTCTTCATCCCTTAAAAATGACAGCAACAGATGTGGCTGGCAAAACTGTTGTCGCCCACGCCATTAATGAGGTGTCCTTGCTGCGCCATACTGCGCAAGCGGCCAAGATTCGTATTTATGTGGATGGCGTGGCGCGCCTCGATACGCTTGTGTGTGATGGCATATTGATTGCAACACCTGCAGGCAGCACAGCCTACAACCTATCCGCCCATGGCCCCATCATCCCGATTAATGCGAACCTTCTCGCCCTCACGCCCATCAGTGCTTTTCGTCCCAGACGCTGGCGGGGGGCGCTTCTCCCGGATACGGCTCAAGTAACCTTAGAAATTCTAGAAGCCGACAAACGCCCGGTGAGCGCTTCGGCAGATGACCTTGAAGTACGTGATGTTCAACGGGTTGAGATTCACCAGGATCCAAAAACCCAGTACCGCCTCTTGTTTGATCCCCACCACAACCTGGAAGAACGCATTTTGGGTGAACAGTTTTTGGTATAGGTCTTGGGCGAGCTCCCCGCTTAATTAACGATTCTTAAAGACGTTCCTGTCATCATAAGTTAGATGATCTTGTTAAGGACGACAAGTAATGGTGCGCTTTATTATTGTTTTATGGTTTGTACTCGTGGGGAGTCTATCTGCCGCTCAGATAGCGAATGCCTCCTCAAAGCTAGAAGTCCCAACCATTAAGCAGGCTTCACAAATTGAGAAAAACATTCGTGCAGGCGATTGGTTGGTCCTTGATATTGACGCCATATTGTTGGTTGACCTGAAAGGGGGAGGGGCTGCTCACAATATCGATCCCCATTTAAGCCAAATGATCAACCTTATTCTTCAGAAAAACGCACAGCTCCCTAAAGGGAGCGAGTCTAAAAAGATAAGAGTCATCTTTCTGACCGCGCGCGATTCTAGTCTTAAAGAGAAAACGGAAGAGCAACTCGAAAATATTGGGATTGATCCAAAAGGGGTTGAATTGATTCTCAACCTTAATCCTAGTAAGGAATTACTGACACTCTATGAGGCAGCCTCGATTAAGCCAAATCGTATTCTCGTCGTCGATAATCGACCAGAACATTTGACTGCCATCCTAGAGGCCTTTAAGGGGCTCCCTAAGATGGTCTTGCCCTATCTCATGGCAAGCACCTATCGACTTTTTCAAAGTGTATCGCCTGAGGACACCATAACTTTTCCTGAAACATTAGATAACCTTAGCTATTTAGAACATTTATCAGGCGGCTCAGGGGGCGTTTTCGTGTTAAGGGATAGGAGCGGACAAAAATTTACCCTGAAATGCGGTCAAAATATTATCCATATGAAAGAAGAAATAACGGCAGATGCCTTGTATCGTAGTGCTGGCATCAAAGTTCCAGCGTTTGCTGTCTATGATCATCTTCCAAACATTCAGGAAGTCATGGCACAGTGTAAAGGATCAGCACTCAACCGCTTAGCAAAGTTTGTTGAGCCAGGAAACCAAGACAAAGGGACCCTTACACAACAGATCCGTAAAGGGTTTGTTGAAGATGCAACATTTAGCAATTGGGACATCATTATTGGCGATTTCAAGAATGTTGTCCTTGATTTGCATGGCGTTGCGTGGCGGGTCGATAATGGAGGGGCCTTACGCTATAAGGCACTTGGCGACCGGAAAATGGGAACTGAGGGCTGGGACCCGAACACGGTAACAGAGCTGCATACGATGAGAGATCCAAAAATAAGCCCCCCTGGATCAGAAGTATATGGAACTTTAACAGATGTTGACTTAAAGCAGCAGGCCGCGAACCTCCTCACAAAGAAGAATGCGCTGTTTAGAACGCTAGATGACCTTGACGCCGCCATTCACTTAGAAAACCCCCAAGAACTTCTGGAAATGTTGCACCATCGCTTGGATGATTTGATGACACGTTTCAAGATTCAAGCTCTCCCACATCGGCCCGTTCCTCAAGAAAAAGGATTCTCATTAGCCAGTGCTGAAGAAGCGGTTACGGATAAATCGGCTGCTGGGATTCTCATCTATGCACAAGATCCAACGACTAAAAAAATCATGGTTTTGTTGGGCAAGAGGGTGGGCCATAACTGGTGGGGAAATTTGGGTGGGGGAAGTGAGATAGGACATGGCGTACCCGATAAAACACTCGCTGACACTGCGGCTCGAGAAGTTCAAGAAGAATCCATGGGCTTGATCACCTATTCATCCATAAACTTGAAGACCTATCCATCCCATGATTTGGTCAATCCAGATGGCGTTGTTTATCGTATGTACATTGCTCCCTATAATTATGTGAATGCTAATAAAATCATCGAAGAACCTGAAGTCGAAGAGCATCATTGGAAGCGGGAATATACAAAGTTTAAATGGGTCCCCTTAGGGAATATCCTCGATGCTTTAGCTATTTCCAAAGTTTTTAAAGAAGAAGATGAAGACACCATCGCCGTTGATGGACTCATCCTGCATCCACCCCTTTGGCATATGCTGAAATCGCCTCCCGTCGTGGAAGCTTTACAACGTCTGAATAAAGGGCTTGTCCTCCAACCCCCATTTTGGGTGAAGCCAAAGGATTCAAAAAACCCAAAAGCCAAGGTCTTCGAGGCTATTCGCCATACGCAAGGTGTCGATAAGACCCTGACGCCCATCACCTTTGCAAAAACGAAAGAACAGCTGACGGAGCATGTATTACGTCAAGGTCAAGTCATGGCTGAAATGAAAAAGCGAGGCAAGTTTGGCGTTGGAAGCGAAGCCTCTGAAAAGATTGAAACCATGAAAGGGGTTATCTCAAAAGACCAAGCCCAAGCAGTGAACCAGGAATTAAAAATGATTCCCTTATCTCAAACAGAGGCCCACCTGGTGGAAGTGCTTCCTGATAAACTTCCTCAGTCTTCTGCAATGCAAGTCGAAGCGTTTCTTAAATATGATCAGAAGCATCCCGATTATATAAAAGATACGTATTATGTGAAAACTTTGATAGATGCCTTGGAAACAGAAAAGCAACATAAGGATAAAATTGTTTTCTACCATGGAACGGACCCTTTTGTTTGCTTTATCTATGATTTTTTCACTGAATATCGGGCTCAGTTGAGCGCACTTTCTCCCGATACTCTTAAGTCTTTGCGAATATTGGAGAAGCCGTTTAAGAACATTCTCGATGTCGAAGATTTTATTCAGTCTTTCATTAACAGTACGGGACATGTCTCTAATTATGGTGCCGCTGCATCGAGTGGCATCGCGTATAACACACTTGGTTTGTCTTTTAATTGCTTTTTGTTCGGCAGTCACCAAACAGCTGGGTCAGAAACATATGTCTATTTTTATGAATCAAAAGCCGTATTTGGACTCGGGGATTTTGAAACCTCATTTAAAGCGTTTACACCTGGACTACCCCTTACGTTTAAAAATTACTTGTCCTTGTTTAATCAGTATTTCCGAGATACAAAAAACACCAAGCTTGTTCAGGCGTTTATTGATCCCCGCGTTGTTGATGCTGTAGCCTATTTGGCTGTCTCAGGGGGAAATGTGATTAAGCTTAAGGAGCCAGAAGGCTATCATGGCTTTTTAAAAACCATACCCGTGATTCGAAATAACCCGAAAGGGGCCCTGGCTTTATTTAAAGATTCCGTTCCCCCCATTGAAAATATGGACATGCTTCAAGCGCGTCTCTTTTTGAAACCAGAGATCTTCAATCGTCCTGAGTTGGTGCAGATTCACACCTATTGGCGCCACCCCATTTCCCTTGATCAAGAACGCACCTATAAAAAGAAACTCAGCGATCTGGTTGCCCAAGACATTAAAGATGCTCTCTTAAAAGGGAGCTTTAAAGGAAGTGACTTTGCTGAAGGAAAACCTGCTCTGAAAAAACTTCATGAGCAAGTCCAACTTGGACAGCTTGGTATAAAACCAAGTTCAGGCATAGAGAAAACACCAGAAGAGAATATGTCAACGGCGCTCCTTGCGGGAGATAGCGTTCAGATCGCTCAACTCCTCACAGACCATCCTAAGATGGACTTTGTAAAGCCTGTAAAAGTCTATTTGTTTGATAAGAGTTTGGGTGCAGAAAGGCTACGGGGAACATCCCCTCTGTACAAACTTTCACCAAGAGATGGTGTCGATATTTTGAGTTGGGCTGTTAGAAACAATAAAGAGGACATCATTAAGTTACTGGTTAAGGATGCTCCCAACCTCATCACAGATCCGCAATTCGCAAATAATCAAAATGGCAATACTCTCCTTCATCAGGCTGTCAAAGAAGGTAGCACAGCTATGGTTAGTCTGCTTCTTCAAGAAGTGCCACATCTCCTCGACGTTTCCTTCGTAAAAAATAAAGAGGGTGATGGACCCCTCCATCTCGCTGTTAAAGAAAATAATATATTAATGGCACAACACCTTCTTAAAACGGCACCACAGCTCCTTGGGGATTCCCTTATAAAAGATAAAGATGGGAATACCCCCCTTGATTTGGCCATTATGGAAAAGAAAAATGATATGGTTGCTTTTCTCCTCATACATGCACCACAAATGCTTACCCATCGTGATTGTAAGAAAAACAAAGTCTCAGATGCTCTATTGGTGACAAAAATTGCAGAAATGGCAATTTCTAACACAAAAAACAAACAGATAGAGCAAGCTTTAAAGAAGTTTCTTGCCTGTGCTAGTCCACAAGCGAGCAATACCACGCTTAAAAAATTACTTGAAAACAAGTCGGATGAAGGAAAAGAAATAGCTCTTTTGTTATTAGATAACATTAAGGATAAACTCGATGACACCTTGGTCGAAGCGTTCCTCAAGAATGGTGACCAAGAATTATTGGGTATCTTATTTAAAAAAGATATTAACGTCAAAAGTGTTATTCAATATGCCACTTATAACAAAAAACCTGAAATTGTTGATTTGTTATTGCTAAAACGGAAACTCACACCCGATGAGCTTGATGATGGCATTCATAGCGCGCTGACAAATTTTACCTCCCAGGTTCTTCCGAAGTTGCTCGCCCTCAACCCAACAAAAACTCCGAACTCTGATGCTTATATTGATAAGAACTTGCAAGGGTATTGGGGGGATATTGTTTTTGAAGATTCTATTATCGGAAATCAGAATGTGATTTTTGACTTCTTATATAGAAGACTCAAAACCATAAAAAATCGCTACTTTATATTAGCCATCGATTCGAATAATATGCATGCCCTCGAAAAACTGCTTGCCCCTGAATATCTGAAGCGGGCCGGTGTCCTTCCAGACACACGGTATAAGAAGATTCAAAAAAATACCTTCACAAAAGAGTATGTAGAACTGGACAAAGAAGAATTGGACAAAGCGAACCGGGCTTCTTTAAGCTACTGGTTAGAGTATATTATGGACATTGCCTTCACAGTCCATAATACGGATGTGCTCGATTATATTCACAAACACTTCTCTTCTACCTTAGATAAAATGCCCTACTGGGCAATCCGTTCGGCGCTACAGTCCGGACATGATACCAAGAGTATTTTGCGGTTTTTAAAGACAAATAAGGATTTTGCTGACGGGCTATCGTTAGCTGCAGAACATGGGGATGTTGAATTAGCCAGCGATCTGTTGACCAAGCTCAAAGATACTCCTGAAGAACCGGATGCTCTTGATCGGGCCCAGTCACAGGCAATCTATCATCTGAAGAGCCCAGGTCAAGAAAAGATCCATGAAATGATTTGGAAACGGATGAAGGAACTGAAAGCCCCCAAGCTCAATAGCACCATTATTGCAGCCATTGAAAGTGATGAAAGCAGCCTTGATCTCCTCAAGAAAATTGTTGCCGAATTTAAACCCAATCTTAACTTCGTGGAAGGGTTTGTAACCCCCCTGATTAAGGCAATCGTTGCCAATGATTACCCCATGGTGAAATATCTCTTGGAACAGGGGGCTGATCCCAATCTACCTGGTGCGTCCTTTACTCTTGGTTACCCGCTTTCGTTTGCCATACTTGAATTTATCAAGTACACACCTTCGTCCGCCCGAGGTGCGAAGAATTATATGAATAAATATCCGGGTTTAAAGGGCCCATTTTCTTCCAACGATACACCGAATATAGATGAGCACAACGCAGAAATGGTGAAAATCCTTATAGAACATGGGGCAGATGCTTCTCGAAAAATCAAGGACCCGGAGGCTTCAACTTTTGTGAAAGTCACCGTTCAAGATATGGCCGAAATATATTCACCCGGTACCATTGATTATGACAATAAAGAGAAGAAACTGAATCCAAAAGATCTTGCGTGGTTTGACCATTTGCCCCCTGATAGAAGTGAGATATTTCTAGAAACCTCAAAAGGTAATATTTATTACAGAAATAATAATGGAAAGTTTCAAAAAGTTTCTACAACATTCATAAATGTAGCCGAACGTCATAGGTTATGGAAGGTTGTTGACGAACTCAAAAGAGCGACTGGTGAGGGGAAAGAGAACATTCATAATAAGCAAATTAATGTTGGATTTTAATTTCATCAAGTCCTGTTGCCACCTCAACAACAAGATCAGGCACCTCTCCATGGTCCTCAAAGCTCCACGCGCCGGAGAGGACCGTTATACAAAATGCCCAAGATTTGATTCGCGGTGCATCAAAGGGAAGTTCTTCTGCTAGAATTTTGAGACGCCTTTCTAAGAGGGTTGAGAGCGGTATTGGTGTTGGAAAATCGTTCAAAGCATTGCGAATCATGGCGCCCACCTCTGCACAAGGGTCACCAACGTATCCATGGGGATCAATTGCCTTCCAACCCGTCCCACTGCTCAGAATATTATCATGATGAAGGTCTCCATGAAGAAGAACATCCTGACTCCGATCTTGAGTGAGGTCATGGAATAAACCTCTCGCCTTTGCCAGAAGTCTTTCATCAAAGCTGCCTTCTAACAGAGGAAGAATCTTTGCAAGGTCAGAAAGGTGCCGAAATACGAAGTCGCTTTTGTGTTGTCCTTCGATATTTCGAATTGTATGGCAAATGATTTTTGTAGCCTCATCATCTTTTCCTTCCCTAACCAGCTTTTTAAGGGTATGTCCAGGCGTCAAATGTTCCATCAGATAGGCATTAAGAGACTGATCAAAAGCATACATCTCCGGAACGCCTTTCTCAATGCACTTCAACCATCGCATCTCTGGGATGAGGGTCCCCGTTTCCGGGGCCATCTTCAGAATCGCCCTTTTTTGTTTGGCATTCATCTCAACAAGGCATACAAAATTATAGGAAAGATTTGCCATGGGTTTCAGGAATCGAAAGTCCCATATAGTCTCTAAATGCCGGATGCGATGGGGCAGATCCTTCAACCAAGCGTCACCAACTTCACCATAAATATCATGGACATTGGAAACAAAGGGTTGGCTGAATTGCATTGAGTCACTCCTCGCACGGAATATTGGCTAGGATTAAAAGGGGCACATCCAAATCTATAACATAATAACCAATCACGGGCAAAGCTGGGGCTCAATTGTGGTTTCAAACCTCAACGATGGGCGAATAGCTTATCTCTTTTGACTTCAGGCTCTTGAAGTTGGGTTCGTGTATTGCGCCGCCAAGCTTCAAACATGAGTATCGACCAAAGTTTCTCTTTGTGATCAGCCCGACCCTCCAAATGAGCTTTCCACAAGGCCCGAATGGGGCCCGGATCAAACGTGTCCATCAAGGTTGTCGGGTTCATGAGATCTTCAGCCCAATCACGCAAAGGACCTCGAAGCCAAGTATCGATGGGCACCGCAAATCCCGATTTTGGTCGATCAATCAGATCTTGAGGAACATGCTTGTAAAGGAGTTGACGAAGCAACCACTTACTTGATCTCCCTTGGGTTTTAAAAGCAGTAGGCTGTGCCCAAGCCCATTCAACCACCCGATGATCAAGAAGCGGCACGCGCACCTCTAAACCAACACTCATGCTGGCGCGATCAACCTTTGTTAAGATGTCATCCGGCAGATACGTTAAGGTATCAAGGGCCTGCATTTTGGAAACAAAGTCATTAAAATGAGGAGATAATCTTGGCATGTTGGGGGCATAATGATGTGGCAAAATCTCTGAAGGTTCAGCCCAATAACTGATAAGGGATTCATAGAGAGCTTCGGATGTCTTTGCCTTCATGCATCGGGCCAGTTTGTGCATTTTATGACCCAACTGAGCGGGTCGCTTTGATGCTGGAATCAAGGAACTTAAGATATTCCAACCCGTAGGAGGCATCAGTGTTAAGAGGTTGGCAAAACTGCTTCGAAACGGGATATTCCTCATGGTTTTCCACATGGTATTTCCCCACATATAACGGGAATATCCTGCAAACACCTCATCTCCCCCATCCCCAGATAGGCCAACGGTTACGGACTGCCGAGCCAGCTGAGACACCAAAAACGTTGGAATTTGGGAAGAATCCGCAAAAGGTTCATCATAGATATGAGGTAGGTTGGGAATGACATCCAGCGCTTGGCGTGGCGTTACCATTAACTCTGTATGATCCGTTCCAAGATAGGTCGCAATCGCTTTAGCATAAGGCGCCTCATTATATTCTTTCTCGGCAAAACCAATTGTAAACGTTTGAATGGGTTTTGGGCTGTGGCGTGCTGCAATTGCCGTAACAAGTGAGGAATCAATCCCCCCTGATAAAAATGTACCCAAAGGAACATCCGAAATCATCCGGCGCGTCACCGCATCATTGAGAAGGTCCTCGAGATCTTCCAACGCATTTTGAGGGGAGGGATCCGGATTTTGTTCGAGGGATGATAGACCTTGAGAAATCGCATCCTCCAAGGTCCAGAAAGCCTTTAGATTTACTTGTCCATCAGGTGTTCGGCATAATATTGTTCCAGGAGGAAGTTTGTGAACCTCCTTATAAATAGACAGCGGCGTTGGCACATACGCATGCTTGAGATAGCCGGCGAGAGCTTCCAGATTTAATTTGGGGTGAAAATCTGGATAGGCACACAAGGCCTTGAGTTCAGACCCAAATAAAAACGAAGAACCTGATATCCCCCAATAAAGAGGCTTAATCCCCAAACGATCCCGAACAAGATATAAATGATGCTCTTTACGATCCCAAAGAGCAAAAGCAAATTTCCCATTGAACTGTTTGACCGAGGCTTCTACTCCCCAAGCAGCGATGGCTTCTACCATAACTTCTGTATCGGAGTGACCACGAAAAACAATGCCCTGCGCTTCTAAAAGAGGACGGAGTTCTTTGTTGCTGTAGGTTTCACCGTTATAGACCATAACCCATCGACCACAGTGTGAAATCATTGGCTGATGTCCAGCAGGTGACAAATCCTGAATTGATAAGCGGCGATGACCTAGGGCTAATCCAGCAGATTCATCAACCCAAGCACCTTCATCATCCGGACCGCGATGCCGAATGGCATTTGTCATGTCTGACGTAATCCGCATTAAAGTCAATGCATTCGTAAGTCCAGGAGTGATAAAGCCAGCAATTCCACACATAAATTTTAACCCGTTAACTTGAAAAATTGCGCCGAATCTGCATCATCCTCATCCAGATTCATTCTTTCCAATAAGGCTACGATTTTAGCCGTTTGACCTTTTTCTAGGAGTTCCGTTAGCTTGATAAGGAGGTCTTCATCTTGCGCATGGACGCAACTATTGATTTCTCCCATCATAACACCAGGTGTTAGCGATTGAAGAAGATCTGTTTCCTCAAAAGAGGGCTTCTGGATGACTTCCCCAGAAAATTTAACCTTAACATCGATCTCAGGGATTAACCCATTGAGGAGGGAAAGGGAACGAATCAAGTCAAGGAAACGTGAAGGTTCTCCGCCGGAGAGGTGAAGAACTTGACCTTTCGTTTTCTCATTGAGCAAAGCTTTGACGATCGCCTTTAAAATCGTTCTTGCCGCTTCTTCGGCAGACAATAAGTAGGAATATGAATCCGGTGACGGAATAGAAATATTAAGACCTTGATTTAACTGATCTTCCCAAAATGCTGTCACAGAGTCCAAATTATTCCATACATCACTACAATTAACGACGAGAAACCTCATTTGACTTTTCTTCTTTGATGCCCGATCGATGGCTTGAATCTGGCGTGAAACAAGGGAAGAGATCAGCCTGGTTAATCGTGTTGGAGTTTGCGCATTTATGAGCACAAATAAGCAAGCTTCTGTCCTTTGAATATCTTGAACTAGATGAAGAGGGCTTAAAATATTTTTCTGAACAGCCATCAAAAGATTGTCAGCAACTAAATCAGGATGCGTTACCCGATCCCCATGAATAATAACCTGAGGTTGATGCGTCTTTATGAGTCGATCCATGGTTGCCCGATCTGTAATAGACGCCAATACGTACTCACATTCCACATCGGGATAGAGTTGATCGAAACTAACCTTTAAGGAAGCTAAGGCCTGCTCAGACGGGTCAACCAAGATTAACTGTTTGGGATAAAAACCCACGATATGGTTCGCAAGCTGATGAACAACAGGATCATGTACCCCAGTGATCAAAACACGTGTTGAGTCAAAGAGCACTTGAACTTCCTGCCAGGTGGAATTTAGAATTGTATTTTGATCAGATTCCAAACGTGCTTTCCCAATCAGATCCTCAAGATGAAGAGGTCTCAAAGTAACTTCATGAGTTGCTGGTGAAACCTCGAATCGTAAACTTAATATCCCCTTTCCTTGAAATTTGAGGAGAAGGTGGCGCAACGGCATGTGATTTAAAGAATCTTGGGTAATGAGGAAGCGCTTTGGTTCTCGACCTTCTAATGATAATTTTTGAACGATAGAAACAAAGTCGCTAACCATCCCTAAAATTGGCACAGGAGGCGCCAAATCTTCATCACTCAATGGATGATTGAGGAGAATTCCTTCAAGATGATAGGGAAACGAGGTTCTATCCTCCCGATTCTTATCATTCTCTCTAAGATAAGCCCCAATCTGTTCATTGTACCCAATCACAACAACAGGGATCTTTGGTGACAACTCTACTGTATTCGTCTTAATCTCCTCCCGTCGCCAAAATGGGGCTATTAGGCGGGGAAGGAGGAGGCCCGTCATAAATAAGACTGTATTAACAATAGGGGTAAGGGGGGGCAAATTTCCCATGAGAAGCATCAAAGGATGATAGAATAAGTTTGCTAAAACAGCACAGCCTAAAATTCCAGGAATATTTTCCATGGATATATATTTTGACGAGCCTTGATAGCTACGAACCCAAGAAAATAAGGCAAAGCAAATAAGGGCAAACACAAGGCAGTGCTTTAAAATGAAAGGCATTTGAAGGGTTTGAATTTCACTTCCGAGCAAAATCCTCAAAGTGACGTATAGACTCAAAAGAGCCACCAATAAATCAGAAACAAAAATGACCAATTCGGTCTTTAGCTTTTCACTTGTTCCTTCTTTATTTACTTTCAGTAAGTTGAGAATATATTCCTTCATTCGCTTCCTTTTTACCGTTAAACATTGAGATTGTCAGGCCAATTATAATCCATAAACCCGAAATCCACCAGTTTTGCCAAAATCCTAAATTAACCCAAACGACAAGAAATGTCCCAGTAAATAATCCAGCGCTAACCGCCTTTTCGAGGGAAGATAAGCCAGTTCGATAAATATAGAATAGGCTGAGATAGGCCAGAAGTGTTCCAAGAATGACGCCAGGAAGCCCGAGTTCTAACCAAAGCTGAAGAATCGCATTGTGGGGATGCATCGCAATAAGGGGGGTATGATTTTCCCATTTTTTTCCGCTTTCATCTACATAGGTCCAATCTCTAAAAAGAGACGCTTTGTCGTGTGAATGTGTTCCATCCATTCCAATACCCCCAATTGGGTGTTCTAGACTGCTTGTTGCCACTTCATTCCAGATATAAAGTCGATCTAAATAGGCAGATGAATGAATGTAAGAGTTGTAGGCAGGGACATACTCAGGCTTGAAAGCGTACAAACTGATAAAAGGAAATGCCACGATAAAAAGAGGTACAAAAAGACGCATACCCCATGAACTCAGTCGTGGAAAAAGGAGGGTCCCTACAAACGCGCAAAGTCCCATAAATAGGCCGATATACGATGTATCGCAGTCAATTTGAAACAGAGTCCAAAAGACAATAATGAGCAAAAATCCACTTAGACTGAATCGCCAAAGAAAAGTGTAAGGCAATCGTAGGGCCCAGAGAATTGCTGGCCAAACGACCAAAGAAATGAGCAATGATCCTTGCGCATACGCTTTAGCCGAGGGTTTATTCAAATAATACCGCCAAGCTTGTCCCGACCAGTATTCTATAAGAAGGAAGAAAAGTCCTAAAAACAAGCCACCTAGTAAGGCACGAATCAGAGATTGCCGGGTACTTTGAGGTAAGCTTAAGCAAAGGCGGCACCAGAAGATACCAAGGAGAACAAGCACGAGTATTTTTAAACTCATGATGAGTGAAACAATCGGGTATTTTGCCCATAATGTCGTCACTATTGCCCACAAAGGAATCAAGAAAAGCGTTACAACTAAAGGATACGGCAACTCTTCAAGAATCTGTTTTCGGCTATAATAGAGACCGATCAATCCCCCAATGATGATTTCCCAAACGACCCCATGAGGAACCAAAATGGATACGGGAATAAAGAGAAAGATTAAGACTTTAAGGAGTTGGTTTGCGAAAGGGGAGAGGACAACAGGGGTCATTTTTCTCCCCCCATAGTCAAAATGAGAGCCCAAGAAGCTTCGTCGATGGGCATAACAGATAATCGAGATTGGCGAACAAGGGCTAAATGACCCAAGCGTTCCTCAAGCTTAATATCATCCAAGCTCACTGGTGCTTTTAAAGGCCTCACGGCTTTTACTTCCACCATCCCAAAGCGCCCTGTTTCATCCGTAGGATCGGGGTGGTAGGGGCGTGTAACTTCAACAATGCCAACGATTTGTCGATCAGAAACGGAATGGTAAAAGAAACACAAGTCACCCACTTTCATCGCTTTCAAATTGTTGGCGGCTTGATAGTTACGCACCCCATCCCAATGAGTTGTTTTCTTTGTAACTTGATCATTCCACGACCACGTGGATGGTTCTGTTTTGATAAGCCAATACTTCATTAGAACTCCAATTCTGATTGTCGAGATAAGATATTATCAACAACCTCATCAATCGCAACATCGTTGTATATTATATCATAAACCGCCTGACACAAAGGCATCGGAATAGATAAGGTTTGGGAAAGCCGAAGCACAGCTGCAACCGTTGGCACCCCTTCGGCAATGAACGCCGTTTCTTTTAAGATTTTAGAGGCGTTTGCGCCTTCTTTTCCAAGTGCGATGCCAAGGCGCATATTGCGGGATTGTTCGCTCGAACAGGTCAACGTAACATCGCCAACTCCAGATAGCCCCATAAATGTATCGCTTTTTCCCCCGAGAGCCATACCCAGACGGCGCATTTCAGCGAGACCCCGGGTAATAAGGGCAGAAGCGGCATTGTTACCAAAGGACTTCCCTCGCACAATGCCACAGGCAATCGCGAGAACATTTTTGACAGCACCGGCTACTTGAACGCCAATTGGATCATCGCTCACATAGCATCGGAATCGTAGATGACGTAAGCTTGACGCTACTAATCTAGCGACCTCTTCCTTCTCTGAGGCGATGGTAACCGCCGTTGGCAAATTCAGGCCCACCTCATCAGCAAAGGATGGTCCTGAGAGAATAACGATAGGATTGGGTAATATACTTCTGGTCATTGCAGATAGTAATTGAGGCTCTTTTTCTTCATTTCCTCTCACGATACCTTTTGCACAAATAACCCAAGGTGCATCGGGCTGCAAATATTGTTTGACCATATGACAGGTTTCAGCAATTGTCTGGGCTGGTGTGACTTGCAAGACCATATCCGCTTCAGAAATAACACTCAAATCACTTGTTATCACAAGATCTGGAGGCAAAGAAATTCCTGGAAGGTAGACTAAATTTTCAAGGGTTTTATTGATAATAACCGATTGTTCAGGCTGACGTGGCAGAAGAGTCACCTGTTGTCCTGCGCGGTGGGCGGTTAGGGCAAGGGCCGTTCCCCAAGACCCAGCGCCAATAATGCATATCTTTTTCATGATGAACATATACTCTCTTTGTGAACTTTATACTAGCTTTAATAGCAATAGAGGGTGCTGGAAACCATTGTTAAAGAGTTAATAAACTCTCATTTCTACGATGGGAGGCTCAACCAGATTAACCGGGTCTTAATGATTTCATGATAGGATGTAATTAGGAAATTTTTAAAGTTTAGGAGTCTTCTATGTTGCGCCGTATCCTTATCGTCTTTGCACTGCTCAATTTTTCCACATACGCCATACAGGAAGAACCAAAAGACTGCCCCGCCCTAGTACAAGTGGATGAGACAGGCTTTCCTACTTCCCTCTCCTATCATGAGATGGACATTTTAGCAGGCGGAGGATGTTTAAATAATGAAGCTGGCATGAAGATCATGGCATTAGAACCACAGGCTATGATCGCTATTATTCCGGGTGCTGGCAAGAGACTCGTGAGAAGAACGCTCGCAAAACTCAATATATCTGAGGAAGCCAAAGCCCAAGCGTATGGGGATATAAAACAAGTTGGTAATCGCAAAGTCCGAACCTATCAATACATTCCAGCCATCGGCAAGGTTGGTGGGCAATTTTCCGTATATTCTGAAGACTCGAACTCTCCTCCTCATTTGAGAAAATCCCTTGAAAAGCAAGATAGCCGAGTTATAGAAAAACTTAAAAGAAGGGACCTTGTTGCCACAACGGAATTGCAAAAAGGCAAGTCTGACCCTCTGGTGATCGAGCACTTCATAGAAGAACAGGTGGGTACATTAAGAGGTCTTCTAAGCCAGTCAAAATCAGACTATGAAAAAAACAAAGCTTTGATCATAGACGCTATACAAAAAAAGGATATGGAAGCTTATGAGTATCTGTCCCTGTGGCTTCGAAAAACTGACTCCCAAATCATATTCCTACGCCAGCAAATATACTTATTCGAAAAGAAAATTAATGATGTAAGACGTGAGTTACCGCAAACGGAGCCTGTTGATTGGATCAATTTGAAAGGGATTTTTATTAACATTAATTTTATCCATCAAGAAATTGATCAGGAACTTAGTACATTTATAGAACATCATCCTGACTTTATGAACCATCACCCAGGGTATCCCAAAGCCAGACAATTAGTAGGTATTAGAGGAAACTTCAACGTTGATGTTGCTCCAGAACCCCATAGCCCCCCTCTCCCTAAACGGTCGAGCCGGGAGAAGAAGTAACGACCTAATCAGGGACGAAAAAGCCCTTCTCAGAGTCTGCATCTCTGTGAAGGGCTCGCTCAATTGCCACGATGAAAGAATTCTTTGAAGATATCTTCTAACACCAAATATTTCAATGTATAGCTTGAGATTTTGGATCAAAACAGATACAATCTGCCACAGAATGTGATTGAATCAGTAAGTTGGGAGATGAATTGATGGATATTACACGTTTCCCTTATTTTTCTTACCAAGATATGCTTGAACCTATTGCAAACCCCATAACTTCAATGGCAAATATAAAATTTCTTACTTTTAGAAGAAAATATTTAAACAAAGAACAACTTCTTATTAGCAACGACATTGAATTTTCATATGAATACTACTCCAAGGAATTATATCACTACGGGGTTTTTGAAAAAGATATACGGCATTATGAATCTACGTACCATATGTGGGATCATTTCCCCTCTAATTATCCCCGTCATGCCTACGATCATATAATAAAGACATCTTAATTATGCCCACGGGATGACAATCACGCAACAACACGATATTTATTGTGATTCTTTTGTTTTTGCTTCTCAGGCAGGTAATGAGGAAGTCAATAATTTTTACATCAATAAGAAAACCATATTTGAAGAATTCATATGCGGGTTATATAAAAATTTCCAGTCTGTAATTGATCGGCTTTCTGACCATACATTTGTTTTACCTGATGATCGAGGGAAAAGTATAAATAAGGTTGATCTCCTCGCGCCCCGCCAACGAGATTGTGGAATTTTACTGGTTGAAGGAAAGACAACGAAAGAAATTGCCAAGATCCTAAACATTTCACCTCGTACAGTGGAAGAGCATATAGATGTTCTGAAAGCAAAATTTGAAGCAACAAATCGAGCCCAACTCAGTTATTCATTACGTCAATATCTTTAACTTTATGGCCTACCCACACAAGGGCCAGCGGGGGCGGGGGATGAAGTCGAGGGTATCCGTCAATCCCAGTTTCAATTTTTCAATCCCCACCCAAGCAATCATGGCTGCATTATCTGTACATAAGGCTATAGGGGGGGCTGTAAAGGTAAGGCCTTGAATCTCACACAAAGAGGATAGACGCGCCCGTAGCGTCGCATTGGCCGCAACCCCACCAGCAACAACAAAATGCTGAACGGGCTTTTGAAGCATCTGAATGGCGTTCTTCGCCCGCTCTTCTAGACAATCAGCAACCGCTTCTTGAAAGCTCGCAGCTAAATCTGCCTTTTCTTCGGGGGACAAGGGCGTATGTTTTTCTGCCGTCATACGAACAGCTGTCTTCAAGCCTGAGAATGAAAAATCACAACCCGGACGGCCTTTTAAGGGACGGGGCAACTCATACCGTTTGCCATTTCCGTTAAGAGCCAGCCTTTCAAGGGCCGGGCCGCCCGGATAGCTGAGCCCAAAAATGCGAGCAACCTTATCAAAAGCTTCGCCAACCGCATCATCTATGGTTGATCCCAGTAATCGATATTGTCCAACACCAGATACCTCTAAGAATTGGGAATGTCCGCCAGAGATTAAAAGGAGTAAAAACGGAAAAGGAAGATCATGGGTGAGGCGCCCGGTGAGGGCGTGACCCTCTAAATGATTGACGGCTATGAAAGGAAGATTTTTGGCAGCGGCCATGGCTTTTGCGGTCATCACACCAACGAGAACCCCACCAATCAAGCCTGGTCCTGCTGTTACGGCAATGCCATCCAAGTCATCGAGGGTTACATCAGCATCCTTCAAGGCTTGCTCAATAATGGGTTGGAGATGATCTAAATGGGCGCGGGCAGCTTTTTCGGGCACCACGCCACCATAGGGTTGATGACCCGGGATTTGGGATACCAGAACATTGGAAAGGATGGTTCGGTCATCGCGAACGATGGCCGCTGCCGTCTCATCACAACTGGTTTCAATTCCCAAAACAATCATGGCTCACAACCCTTCGCTTCTATAGGAAGCGGTTAGTTCTTTGCAGCGCGTTCTGCTCTTTTACGATCGTTTGGATCCAAAACTGCTTTGCGTAACCGAATGCTTTTGGGCGTGACTTCTACGCGTTCATCATCTTGAATGTAGGCAATCGCTTGCTCCAAAGTCATGATTTTGGGTGGCGTTAAGCGAATGGCTTCATCTTTTCCAGAGGCACGAACGTTGGAAAGCTGTTTGGCTTTTAACGGGTTAACCTCTAGGTCATTTTCGCGGCTATTTTCACCGATAATCATGCCTTGGTAAACTTGGGTGCCTGGATCTAAAAATAAGATACCACGTTCTTCTAAGGTGTTGAGAGAATAAGCAACAGCCTCACCACTACCATTACAAATCAACACGCCGTTGCGGCGCCCTTCGATTGGACCTCGGAAAGGACCATAAGCGTGGAAGACGCGGCTCATAATGCCGGTACCACGCGTTTCAGTTAGGAATTGTCCATGATATCCGATTAATCCACGAGAAGGGGTCAAAAAGATAATTCGGGTCTTACCACCACCAGAGGGGCGCATATCTTGCATTTCAGATTTACGGGCGTTCATGCTTTCAACAACCGTACCCACGAACTCATCATCCACATCGATCTGAATTTCTTCGATTGGTTCCAAACGACTCCCATCAGCGTCTGTTTGATAAAGTACACGTGGACGGCTGATGGAGAGCTCAAAACCCTCACGGCGCATGGTTTCAATAATCACACCAAGTTGCAATTCCCCGCGACCTGCGACTTCAAACGCATCTTTATCTGCGGTCTCAGTGACGCGAATCGCCACGTTGCCTTCAGCTTCACGTGCTAAGCGATCCCGCAACATACGAGATGTTAATTTTGTACCCTCACGCCCAGCTAAGGGAGAGTCATTAATAGAAAACGTCATGGCCAAAGTAGGGGGATCTATTGGCTGACCAGGAAGTGCTTTTGTGATTTCGGGAGATGCAACCGTTTCTGCAACGGTCGCTTTTTCAAGACCAGCAAGAGCTATAATGTCCCCTGCTTCGGCTTGGTCGATAGAAATGCGCTCTAAACCACGGAATGCAAGGAGTTTATTGATGCGTCCCGTCTCAACAATATCACCTTCTCTATTTAAAACCCGAACCGGCATGTTGATTTTAGCCGTTCCTGAGAAAATGCGGCCCGTGAGAACACGTCCCAAATAGGGATCATATTCACGGGTGGTAATGAGCATTGCAAAGGGAGCATTTTCAACGGTTTTTGGGGCATGAACATGGTTAACAATTAAGTCAAACAACGGAGAAATATCGACACGATCTTGAGTGAGGTCACGGACCGCCCAACCGCCACGACCTGAAGCATAGGCAATGGGAAAGTCCAGCTGGTCGTCATTGGCATCTAACGCCATGAACAAATCAAATATTTCTTCCAACACTTCATCTGGACGGGCATCATGACGATCAATTTTATTGATAACAACGATTGGTCGCAAACCTAATTTCAAGGCTTTGCTTAAAACGAATTTCGTTTGAGGCATCGGGCCTTCAGCTGCATCGACAAGAACAACAACGCCATCAACCATAGAAAGGATACGTTCAACTTCACCACCAAAGTCCGCGTGGCCAGGAGTGTCGACGATATTGATACGTACGTCATGCCACAAAAGGGAAGTACACTTCGCCAAAATGGTAATGCCGCGCTCCCGTTCTAAATCGTTGGAATCCATGGCACGTTCAGCAACATTTTGGTTACTACGGAAGGTGCCGCTCTGCTTGAGCATGGTATCCACAAGGGTTGTTTTTCCGTGGTCAACGTGGGCAATAATGGCAATATTACGAATTTGATTCATCGTCGTTCAAGTATCCTAAAAATAAAGTAAAAAGTCTTCCTATGATATATATGGGTCAGTCTCTATTGAAATACAACATCTTTATCAAGAAAAGCTGCTTGATCAGAGTTTACATAGACTCATATTAACAGGAAATAAAGTCTATCTTAAGGGACGAGTATACGCATAATCTTGTAAAAATGGTAGTGAAATTCAATTGTCGTCGACTATAATCATCTAAATCTTCATCAAAAAAGGCAGGCTCAAGGCCTGCCTTAAAAGAAGTACGATTGATATACCTTATCGTTACTTTTTATTCAATTTTCCAAGAGCAGATTTTGTATTGGATGCCATTTTGCTTAAGGAGCCTACAACTGAAGGAATAATAGTTGGGTGTAAGACGTGCATTTCTTCTACACAAGCAAGAATTGCCGCAGTGTACCAATTTCCAGAAGTCAAGCGAGCTCCAAAGACAAATTCTGTAACATAGTTGAGAGCCCCGAGGGTTGCTTTAAATTTTAACGTATTATAGACCATGTTAAACGGCATTCTGGCAAGAATAATGCTATACCGCACATTCTCTAAACGATTTTGAACACGTGCGGTATGATCAATTACTGGCGCTGCTGCAAGAGTTCCTCCACGAACAAGTCGGATAGTATTTTGGATATTAGTGGCAGTGCCCCTTAATAATGACCAGGCATACCCCAAACCGGAGCCTACAAAGCCTCTTCCTTCTAACTCCTCTTGTGCCGGAAGCATGGGGGCATTTTGCATTTCCTGAACTATTTCTCTCATATCACCAATTCTAAAAGCAACTTCTTCAAATGTCACTCTCAGTTCCGGGATACTCAACTCATGACGCAAACTATGGACAGCTTGAACCGTTCCAGAAAGTCGCAAATAATTATGAGCGACGAGAGCAGGTACAGATCCATATCTTTTGGCGTTATCTGTGGTTAAAACAGAAGACAGAAACCCTGGTTGAATATGGGGACAGGGCTTCATCAGCACTTCTAATCTGTCACCAAAAAGTGGAATTCTTTCAAGACAGGCCACAAAATTCGGCTGAGAGTCAACCAAGAGAACAACATCCTGGCTGCTTTGCGCTCTTTGTAGAACACGTATGATTCCGTCCCTTTCCAATCTCAAAGCCTCAATCTTATTCGACATTTCTTCTAAAACTCTATTTTTATTGGTCAGTGTTGTCTCTAAAACACATAGCTCACTCGAACAAGTATTGAGCAATGTCTGAGATGCAGCACTATTGAAGAGCATAGCAATGGCCCACCGACCCTCATTTTCCCTAGCTACTGTCTCTTCAAGAACCTTGAGTTCAGCCTTCTTCGCTTGAATTTCATCAGCAAGCCTTTGTGCCTCACCATCATGGGTTTGGCGTTGTAATTCATCACCTAGAGAAACAAGTTCTGATCGCAAATCGTTGAGCCTTGTGTCCGATTTTTCAACCAAATCGTCTTGAAAGCTGTCGAGTTTGTCATGGAGTCTCTTAAATATTTCGCTTTGAATGAGTCGACCCATTTGAATTTGATCAATAGCATACGCAACGTTCGGTGCAACGACGTGAGGACCGATAAGATGTTTGTTTGCATAATTCGTTACCGGCTTAAGACGCAAAATATCAATAATATGTTGGGGAAGCTTGCTTCTGAGATAGCTTGGCACATGGCTTTTACCGGATAGGTCAAAGCCAGATAGTTTTCTTAATGACTTTAAAAGGTCTCCAAGGCCAGCCGCACCAAAGACGGTTCCTTCAACTGTGCCATAAAGAATAGAGATAATTTTATCTGTGAAAGGCTTGATAAAGCGATCCCCATGTATTGCATAAAGTTCTACGGCCTCTCTATAAGCAACATTGGTGAAAACATTACTTAAAGCAACGGCAACTTCATCTGTCATCAACACCTGACAAACATCTCGCATCCGGTAGGAATGTTCCAAGGTTAAAAAAGATGGTGCCTTTGGTGTTTGTGGGATAACAGCTAAGGGGTTAGAAGAATCAAGTCTTAGGGGCTGCTGATTGGGGCCCCTCACCAACTGTACAAGGGGCAGATCTTGGGGAAGCGGTGCAGCAGCATCGCGGTATATCACCTGCTGGGATTGGTTTCCTGATCCTGTGAATTGCGGTTTTTCTGCTCCAAAGGTTGGAAGCGTCACTATGCTTGAAAGCATAAAAGATGAGAGTAGCTTTTTAAAATGCATTAAATTATTCCTTTGCACTACGTAAATTATTAATTCATGGGATTCAGGGTTATCATATCGTGTAGATAGGTATCATTTCCCGTCAATTCAAGGGATACATATATTATATTCTTTGGGAGCCTTAAATTATATAAAGACAAATATATTTATATACAACAATAAGAAAATGTCAAGTTTAGTGTATGTGTTTTCACAAATTTTGTGATTAATCTTAAGGTCTTGTAACAGGAGCACTTCATACCATCCAAACTTCCGGGGAAATTTGCTGTTGACATAAACCCTCATTTCGTAGCTCATAGAAATCAATACAAACCCGAAAAAGGGATGAGAATCATGGGCTTACTTTCCTCACTCAATCGCGATCAAAAAGAATTCATTGGACTCTTGCAAATCGGTACCTTTCTTGAATATTTTGACCTCATGCTCTATGTCCACATGGCTGTGGTGATGAACGTCCTTTTCTTTCCCAAAACGGATCCTCAAACAGCAGCTCTTTTAGCAGCTTTGGCTTTTTGCTCTACTTATGTGATGCGACCCATTGGCGCTCTGATCTTTGGGTGGCTAGGAGACAATATCGGCCGCAAGTCGACGATTATTATCACAACAATTATGATGTCCCTATCTTGTATTCTCATGGCCAACCTTCCCACCTATGCTCAAATCGGGATATCGGCCGCCTGGATCATGACCATATGTCGCATCATGCAAGGAATGTCTTCTATGGGAGAGATTATCGGGGCAGAAATTTATGTGACCGAAAGCATTCCGCGTCCGAATTCCTATCCAGCAGTGGCTTGGATCATCATTGCCGCCTCCATTGGAGCGATGGTCGCCACGGGCGTTGCGACCCTTGTGACTTCCTATTATATGAACTGGCGTATTGCGTTCTGGATTGGCGCAGGGATTGCGCTTGTGGGAGCTGTGGCGCGCACCCGTCTTCGTGAAACACCAGATTTTCTTGAGTTAAAAAGACAAAAGATGAAGGAAGCCATGGATGAATTGAGCCAGGGGGAGAAGAGTCGTTCTGTTTCAAAGAAATCGAGGCCATCTTGGAAAGAACCAGTAAAGTCAAAAACGTTGCTATCCTACTTTTTAATATATTGCGGGTGGCCTTTATGTTTTTATATGACTTTCATTTATTTTAATCCCATCCTCGAATCGCGTTTTGGCTATTCTCCTGTAGACATAATCAAACACAACTTCTATTTAACATGTTTTATGGTTGTTGCTGATATCTTTTGGGCCAATATGAGCCGACACTTCCATCCGATTCGAATCCTAAAGTTTCGGTGGGGGTGCGCTTTCATCCTCATGGTCTCCATACCCTTTCTCATAGATAGTTTGACGAACATTCAGGTGCTTATTTTGATTCAAGTATCCCTTCTTTTCTTCAACTTGAGTGGCTTGCCGGCAGAGGCTGTCTTAATCTACCACTTACCCATCTACCGTCGATTTACCTTTGCGAGCTTCATATACGCCCTCTCTCGCGCCTCGATGTACATCATTACGTCGTTTGGACTGGTGTTCCTGGGAAATTATTTTGGCATCTTTGGCATTTATTTTATCACAATCCCAATAACCCTAGTTTTCCTATACGGTGTTCGTCACTTCGAGAGTTTAGAGCGAAAAATCGGGGTATATCCGAATCTTTCCTTTCCCAGCAAATGAGGGCTATTCTTGCTTAATAGACTGAAGCAAAACATTGGAGGCACATAATTATGTCATCTGAACCAGGAATGAGTCTTAAGAAAGAAAAGAAAGCCTTTAAAATCATCAATTGGCGTGAAGCCTTAAAAGAGGCGACACTAGATCCTGCCGTTAATATTAAAATAGCCTTTCTTGGGGGAGATGACACCATGATGATGGGTGTCACAGAGTTACAACCGGGCACAAAAATCAATGCTCATGTGCATGGACAGGATGTGGAGCTCTACCATATTTTAAAAGGGGAAGGAGAAATCTACATCGGGGCGCAAGAGGGGGAAAGCGTTCGATGGAATGACCCTGTCAGAGTGAAGGATGGAGATGTTTTTGGCATTAATCCCGGAATGGTTCATCAATTAAAAAACACTTCCGATCACCAACCGCTTGTGCTGATATTTAGCACCCCTATGAGCCACCTAAAAGGGGATCGCGTCGTTACATCAGATTATGTAAGCCCCTAGAAAAAAAGAAATTTTGTCGCAAAAATCCCCTCAATCGTGTAAGAAAGGTATAGGCTTACCTAGCAAAAGGTAGGATATTTCAGAGGCATACGAGGTAATGACGCAACGGAACGGTTTAACATCGATATTTATTCTCATTAGGTCTCTTAACGTTGGAGGTGCCGAACGACAGGCTTGTGTCTTAGCAAAAGCGCTTCATGACAAAGGAATGAACGTTACGGTTGGCGTATTCTATTCGGGAGGGGCTCTTGAAGAAGAGCTCCGACAGGCTGGTGTGGCGATCTATCCGCTTGATAAGAAAGGCCGATGGGATTTAGTGGGTTGGTTCTGGCGATATATAAAAGCGATTCGCAAAGTAAACCCCGATGTCATTTATAGTTTCCTGACCACCTCTAACATCGTTGCCCTTGCGGGACGTCTGTTCATTAACAAACCCGTCGTTTGGGGAATTCGCGCGTCCTATATGAATCTTGAAGCTTATGATTGGTTGGCAAAACTAACGGCTTGGGTCGAAAATAAACTATCCCGATTCGCAAATATCATCATTTTTAACGCCCAATACAGTCGCCAGTACCATGAATCGCTGGGGTATCGCCTTCAAAGGGCGATGGTTATCCCTAATGGCATTGATACGGATGTGTTTCGACCTCAAGGGGAATCGGTTAAGGATGCCACTCGGGATCAGTTGGGCATTCCGCGTGATGCTGTTGTGGTTGGCATGTTGGCCCGCGTTGACCCCATGAAAGATTATGAGACCTATTTAAACTCAGCGAACGCTTTGATTTTGCGTCATAAAAAGTTGTATTTTATTGCAGCTGGTGCGGGCACGAAAGAGGCGCCTTGGACTTATCCCCCTCGGTTCATTCCCCTAGGCATTTGGAAAAATGTTCCAGAATTATTAAATGCGTTGGACATCATGGTATTAAGTTCTTTTGGGGAGGGGTTCCCAAATGTCGTCGGCGAGGCCATGGCTTGCGGAATACCCACAATTGTGTCAGATGTTGGGGATGCTGCATATATTGTAGGAGATCAAGGCATGACAATTCCTTCCAAAGACCCTGCAGCTCTTATTCAAGCTATTGAAACCTACTTAAAAAAGCCCCCTTCTCAAAAGGCTATTCGAAATCGCATTGTTACGCATTTTAGTGTAACGCAAATGGTTGATCTCACTCTCCAAACCTTAACGAGAGCCTGTCATCGCCCATGAAAATTGCACATATCATTACTGGACTTGATTTAGGCGGAGCAGAGCGGCAACTCCAAGCCCTTGTCACCACCCAAGATGACCCTACACTTTCCCATGTTGTTATATCTTTGAAAGATGAAGGTATCATCGGGAAGCAATTGGCCTGCCAACCGGGCGTCCATCTCTATTGCTTAAACTTACACAAGTCTTTCCGCGGCCTTTGGCAGCTCTATAAGATTTTGCGCCGAGAAAAACCAGATGTTGTTCAAACATGGCTTTATCATGCGGATTTAATTGGCCTCATTATTGGTAAATTAGCCCGTGTTCCTTATATCGTATGGAATATTCGATGTTCCAACATGGACTTGTCGAAGTATTCAAAATCAACGGGACTTGTTATAAAACTTTTGAAATACCTCTCAAAATTTCCAAATGCCCTTATTGCCAATTCGAGAGCAGGGCAAAACTTTCACACACGTCTCGGTTACAAACCGCGTCAATGGGTTCTTATCCCCAATGGCATTGATACGGACCTCTTTCACCCAAATAGCTTTTTCCGCCAAGAATTTCGCAGATCTCTCAAGATTCCACAAAATGCACTTGTCGTGGGTATGCTGGGTCGGGTGGATCCCATGAAAGATCACAAGACCTTCCTGGTAGCCATGGAACACCTATCCCATATCAACGAGGATATCTATTGCCTTGTCGCAGGCAAGGGAACCGATGATGCCCCTTGGCAGGTCACTCTTCCGCGACTCGAGAGACTCGGGATGTTGGAAAATGCCCCTGAGTTCATAAATGCTCTCGATATCATGGTGTTATCTTCTGCTTTTGGAGAGGGTTTTCCCAATGTGGTTGGAGAGGCGATGGCGTGTGGAATTCCAACGATCGTAACCGATGTGGGTGATGCAGCTGCTTTGGTTCAAACCCCAGAACAAATTGTTCCCCCAAAGAATGTTGGCGAACTCATTCATGCTTTAAAGAGGCTTCTTGCTCACTCCACTGAAGAAAGACGGGAAATTGGTCAAAAAAGTCGCGAACGCATCTTAAAGAATTTTAGCCTTCCAACAATGCGGCAACGGTATGCGCTCTTTTATAAGAGTTTGAGATAATGAGAATTATATATGCTTAAAACAGGAATCTATCGTACTGAGCAGTTGAATGATCCAAAGCAACTCATATACAGGTCTCAAGAGGATAAAAAAATCTCAATAACGCTCTATCATAGTGTTATTGATGACCCCTCTAAAACCGAGATTGCAGAGCAAATTCTGTTAAACTTTACGGATGAGCGTGGCGCCTATAAAAGAACATATTCAAATCGATTTGAGGATTTTGATCAACAAACTCTTAAAGAGATCCAACGTTATTTTACGCAAGATCATCCCTTAATGCTTCACGATGCCGGGGTCAGTGATGGAAGAACATCTTGTGATTTTTTTCACAAAATCCAGCCCCTCTTTCCGAAGGTCAATTATCATGCATCAGATTATGATCCCCAAATATTTACGATTGAATCTGGAAGGACAAAAGTCGTTTTCAATAAGCACAACAAAGTTCTCGAAATTGTTTTCCCTCCTTTTGTTTTCAATGGGAATCGAGATGCCTATCGTTATCCCATAAATCACATTATTCGTTATTTGTTAGACAAAACACTTATCAAAAGACTCCTTTCAAAATATCAACAGGGCCTCATCAAAGCTCAAATGGATTTGTTATTTTGTCATCAGGCGATCGCTCTTTCTCAAAACGATAAACGCTTCCATCTTGAGCAGCATGATCTGTTGAAGGCCTTACCTGTTAAAAATTCCATTGATATATTTCGGGCAATGAACATCTTAAATCCAAGCTATTTTAGCCGCCAAGAGTTTGAAACCATCCTCACCCATATTTATGACGGACTGACGAAGCAAGGGCTTTTCATAACAGGATCCAATGAAGAATCCAACACAACCGTCAATGGGGGGATTTTTCAAAAAACGCTCACAGGATTTGAAAAAGTAGGGCATTCTGGAACAGGATCAGCGATAGAATCCATCATTTCGAATTACAGATCGCCTCGTCAAGATTAGGAAAAAACATATGTGTGGCATTACGGGATTTTGGTCATTTACATCTAAATTATCTGACTATTCCTTTGATCGGATTGCTCAAGAAATGGCGGATCAACTGTCAAGCAGAGGGCCAGATTCAAGCGGCGTGTGGTGGGAAAAGGAAGCTCATTTAGCCTTTGGACACCGACGCCTTGCAATTGTTGATTTAACCGAAACGGGTCATCAACCGATGATCTCTTCCTCAGGACGCTTTGTGATCACCTATAATGGAGAAGTTTATAACGCTCCAGAAATTCATGAAAATCTGATCTCTAAAGGATACACTTTTCGAGGGACTTCAGACACAGAAGTTATTTTAACGGCGTGTGAAGCCTATGGTGTTGAAGAAGCAACGAAACAGCTCATCGGAATGTTTGCGTTCGCATTGTGGGATGCACAAGACCACAAACTTCACCTTGTTCGGGATCGCCTCGGCATTAAGCCCCTATACTGGGGGATACATCAACAAACCTTGTTCTTTGGGTCTCAAGTCAAGAGCTTTCGCCCCCACCCCCTTTGGCGCCCTGAACTGAATAGAGATGCGTTGCCCAACTATTTTCGGTTCAATTATATCCCCGGCCCTGCGTCCATTTATAAAGACATTCAAAAATTGCCTCCGGGATGTATTGCGACCATTGAAGGGCAAAATAAAGTATCGGTAAAGCCTTATTGGACGATGAATGAGGCAATTCAAGGAGGTCAATCTCACCCTTTTCAATCTCCTTCCGAGTGGGTTGATCAACTGGACACTCTCTTAAAAGATGCTGTCAAGCGATGCATGGTCTCGGACGTTCCCATAGGAGCCTTTCTGTCAGGCGGTATCGATAGTTCAACGGTCGTTGCTTTAATGCAAAGCGTCAGCTCAACCCCTGTTCAAACCTTTAGCATTGGGTTTGATGAAGAGGGTTATAATGAAGCAACTCATGCCGCAGCCGTTGCGCGTCATCTTGGAACGCACCATCACGAGCTCTATTTAAAATCAAGGGAGGCTTTAGATATCATCCCCACCATACCACAGTGGTGCGATGAGCCTTTTGCAGACCCATCCCAAATTCCAACCTTTCTCGTATCACGCCTCGCCCAAAAGCACTTAAAGGTTTGCTTATCTGGGGATGGAGGGGACGAGTTTTTTGCAGGCTACAATCGCTATTTTCAAGCCAACCAGCTGTGGAAATGGGTATCGCCTTTGCCACTTCCTTTACGGAAATTGTCAGCATCAGGAATCAAACTCTTATCCCCTTCCCAATGGGATTTTTTGGCCAACTTCATCCCAGGAAAAAAGAGTCATCCCATGGTGGGGGACAGAGCCCATAAACTGGCAAGCTTGCTCGTCTGTCCCGATCGTAGAAACCTTTACCTCAACCTCATCAGCCTTTGGAATAACCCAACAGATCTGGTACCAGGTGCCAAAGACCAACTCTCTTCACTTTGGATTTCAGATTCAACAAGTTCGAAGAATTCCTTTATTGAAGAGATGCAATACCTCGACAGTGTGACCTATCTGCCGGACGATATTTTATCAAAAGTTGATTATGCCAGCATGGCCGTCAGTTTAGAAAGTCGTGTGCCCTTGCTTGATCATCGTGTCGTTGAGCTCTCATGGAAAATTCCTCTTGAGCTGAAGCTAAAACATCCCCAAGGGAAATGGATTTTGCGCCAAGTATTGAAGAAGTATGTTCCAGAATCCCTCACGGAGCGCCCAAAGATGGGATTTGGTGTTCCCATAGATCAATGGCTGAGAGGGGCTTTGCGCCCCTGGGCGGAGGAGCTTTTATCGGAAGCATCCTTAAGCGATTCTGGCCTAAATTCCATCCCTATTCGCCATCGGTGGGCCGAACATGTGTCAGGCACCCGAAACTGGCAGTACTCCCTTTGGTCCATCCTCATGTTCCAGGCTTGGAGGAAGTCTGTGGGAACAACATAGATTTTTTACGAATTCGAATTCTCATCCATCCTTCGACAACCCCCGCAAGACATATGGCAGAATCCCACCATTGCGGAAATAATCCACCTCGTCTTGTGTGTCGATGCGGCACAAAAGTGTATGACTACTCACTTGACCATCGGGTCTCGTAATTGCGGCTGTAACGGTCATCCCAGGCTTAATATCTCCGCTCACCCCTGTAATATCAATGACCTCATCCCCTGTAAGGCCAAGGGTTTTGCGACTTTCGCCATTAAGAAAAGTGAGGGGCAAAACGCCCATGCCAACCAAGTTGGAGCGATGAATGCGCTCAAAGCTCTCGGCAATCACTGCTTTTACGCCCAGCAAAAGAGGGCCCTTTGCAGCCCAATCCCGCGAAGATCCCGTCCCATATTCTTTCCCTGCAAACACGATGAGCGGCGTTCCTTCTTCTTGATATTTCATGGCCGCTGTATAGATGGGCAACACTTCAGCCGCAGAACCGTTGCGCGCAAAATATTTGGTGAGACCCCCCGTTGTTCCGGGGAGCATCTCATTACTCAATCGGATGTTGGCAAAGGTCCCGCGCATCATGATTTCATGATTTCCGCGACGCGCCCCATAACTGTTGAAGTCATTAATGGGAACGCCGAAGTGTTGAAGATACTCCCCAGCGGGACCATCGGTTTTAATGCTGCCTGCCGGAGAAATATGATCCGTCGTCACGCTATCCCCCAGCACAGCTAAAATGCGCGCACCTTTAACGTCTGATAATTTTCCAAGCGTCGAGGTGATCCCCTCAAAGTAAGGGGGGTTTTTGACGTACGTACTATTGTCTTTCCAAGAATAAGTGAGGCTGGCCTTTTCTTGAATTTTCGCCCAAGCGTCGTCCCCTTTAAACACATCTGCATACCGTTTGCGAAACATTTCAGGCGTTAAGAATTGATCGATGGCCTGTTGAATTTCAGCATCTGTTGGCCATACATCTTTAAGATATACGGGGTTGCCATCGGTGTCATGCCCAAGAGGTTCTGTGGTCAAATCGATGAGCATGGATCCCGCCAACGCATAGGCAACAACAAGGGGGGGAGAGCATAAGAAATTCGCTTTCACATGAGAATTAATGCGCCCCTCAAAGTTTCGATTCCCCGAAAGAACAGCGCACATCGTCAGGTCATGAGACTCGATGGCTTTTGCAATTTCGGGGCTCAAGGGGCCTGAATTTCCGATGCACGTTGTGCATCCATATCCCACCAAATTGAACCCCAAAGCATCTAAATCTTTATCCAGCCCAGACTTTTCCAAATAGTCTGAGACCACTTGAGATCCAGGAGCCAGGGACGTTTTTACCCAAGGTTTTGGAAAGAGTCCTCTTGCTCGAGCCTTGCGCGCCACCAGACCTGCCCCCAGCATGACAGCGGGATTTGAGGTGTTCGTGCAGCTGGTAATGGCCGCAATGACAATGTCTCCGTGATGCAAGGAATACTCCTTACCATCGATGGGATAGGATTCATGGGCGTGTTTATGCTCATCCTGTAACGCCGTTTGGCACGCGGATTTTGCATCCGATAACAAGACTTTATCTTGGGGTCGTTTTGGACCCGCAATGGTGGGAAGAACCGATGCCAAATCCAGGATCAAGGTTTCTGAAAATTGAGGGTCTGGGGTCGATTCATCTCGCCACAACCCTTGAGCCTTCGCATAGGCTTCAACCAAGGCGATTCGGTGCGGCTCGCGCCCTGTGAATTTTAAATACGCGATGGTTTTCTGATCAATAGGAAAGAACCCGCACGTTGCCCCGTATTCTGGTGCCATGTTCGCAATCGTGGCGCGGTCCGCAAGACTTAGCGCATCGAGGCCCTCACCATAAAACTCCACAAATTTCCCAACCACACCCTTGGCGCGCAACATGTTGGTTACGGTTAATACCAGGTCTGTTGCGGTTGCGCCTTCTGGGAGTTTGCCCGTCATTTTAAAGCCCACAACTTTGGGAATCAGCATCGACACAGCCTGGCCCAGCATAGCAGCCTCAGCCTCAATGCCGCCGACGCCCCATCCAAGAACCGCCAAACCATTCACCATGGTGGTGTGACTGTCTGTTCCCACAAGGGTGTCAGGATAAGCAACTTGCCGCCCCGACGCATCCTCAGATACCCAAACCACTTGGGCCAGATATTCAAGATTCACCTGATGGCAAATGCCGGTCCCCGGGGGAACCACTCGAAAGTTCTGAAAGGCCTCTTGGCCCCACCTCAAAAAAGCATAGCGTTCGTGATTGCGTTGATACTCCAGCGTCACATTGTGAGAGAAAGCCTCTGGTGTTCCAAAAACATCCGCCATCACAGAATGGTCAATAATTAAGTCTACCGGGATCAACGGATTAATAAGGGTTGGATCGCCCTTCAAGGTCGTCATCGCATCCCGCATGGCCGCCAAGTCCACAATAGCCGGAACGCCTGTAAAATCTTGCATCAAAACGCGCGCCGGGATGTAGGCAATTTCCGTGGAATCATGGCCATTACTTATGCTCTGCACCGCGGCTCGAATATCATCAAGCGTGACACGCTTTCCATCCTCATGGCGCAACAAATTCTCAATCAAAACTTTTAAAGAATAAGGGAGATGGTTGAGTGATGGGAGGCCTGCCTGTTCCGCTGCGAGCAAGCTGTAATAATCATACTCTTGTCCCAATACTTTGAGGGTGCGACGAATGTTTAATGAATCTTGTCCAACGGCCGTCATGAAAAGTTCTCCCTGAAGTGGCTATGGATTAAGGGTAGCTTGATTTAAAGAGGATGACAAGAGAGGGGGGGTCTCCAAAGCTTCGAGGGTATTAACGTTAAGGGACAAAGATCATCTAACGGCTGTATTTTACCTCTCCCCTTGTGGGAGAGGTCGCAACACGCCGAGACGAAGTCGAGGCATGGTGCGAGTGAGGGGTGTGTTTCTACAAATAGGATGATTTGCTAATATTCTCGAATAATAAGTTATGGCTAAAACCTTTTCAATCCAATATCACCCCTCACCCGACCTTTACGCTTTCGCTCAAGGTCGACCTCTCCCACAAGGGGAGAGGTAAAATACAGCCCATAAATATTGAGCTATATCAGAAGCAATATAAACTTTCGTCCTAGTATCCATCACTTTTTATTAACACCCCCCCATCTCAGAAGCCCCACTAGCGTATTTATACGGTATTGCACAGCAAAAAAAGTAATGTATATAGATGTATCTCACTTTTTCAAATAAGCATTTATACTTAGTCACCCAATAAAGGAACACAAGATGTTTAATTTTAAAGCAAATATTATTTTAGGGTGCGCCCTAGCGCTCCTGTCGAACGCAACTTATAGCGGAGAGGTTCCAAAAGAGAGTCTTGCAGATAACCCCTTGTCCTCGCTTCGAACATCTTCTCTCAAACATCTACCTCGTGGGGAAGAGAATGAATCAAGTCCTGTCTTTTCAAAGGAGACCAAAGAGAATAATGGCGTCTTTCCCAGAGAGATATTTGAGCGCCTTATCAGATTCTCATCTCAAAAAAAGGCTAAAAAGGCTTTGGAAAAGATTAAGGAATTGTCCCTGAACAACAGGACTATGCGCAAGGCTGTCCTTCGTACAGGTCACCTAAAACCAATAAACACTATGGAAGATTCCCAGCTCATAAACCTTCTCATAGACTGCGGCAACAATCTGAGATCACTGGATTTGAACTTCTGTAGACATAGCACCGCCGAGGCGGCCCTTATCACAGTATCCCAGAATTGTCGGAACCTGACCTCACTGGAGCTGGAGGAATGTTACATGATCACCCCCGAGACTCTCATCGCGGTATCACAGAATTGTCGGAACCTGACCTCACTGGATCTGGAGGAATGTTTTCAAATCACCCCCGAGACTATCATCGCGGTGTCACAAAATTGTCGGAACCTGACCTCATTGAATCTGAGGGGATGTGACCAGATCACCCCTGAGGCCCTCATCACAGTGTCACAAAATTGTCGCATACTGACCTCACTGGATCTGAGTTTCTGCCGCCTGATCACCCCAGAGGCCCTCATCGCAGTGTCACAGAATTGTCCGAACCTGACCTCACTGAATCTGAGGGGATGTGACCAGATCACCCCTGAAGCCCTCATCACGGTGTTACAGAATTGTCGGAACCTGACCTCACTGGATCTGGCTAGTTGTAAAAAGATTACTGGAAAGACTATACGCAAAATTAAGAAAATAAGGCCTGGCATTGAAATTTCTACATTTTAGAACACACTATATTTAACTTTATAGGGTCTATAATTTTGTGCTGCCCACAGTCACGCGGGAAGTGCCAAATTGACACTCTCCCCAAGGGGCAAACGCCTTTTGGGAAGTCGTGTTTCCACCCATCCCAGCTTTGACCACCCAAAAATATCGAGCGGTAAATGAGCCATGTCCGCGTGCTTCAAAAGGAGGGATTTCAGAGAGTCTCGATCTTGAGGGGAAGTTTCACTGCCCATAAAATCAATGATGATGTTCCCCCCAAGATGCCGACATTTTAAGTGTTGAATGATGACGGGAATCGCTTCTTTGTTCGTCTGGCGAGCATCTTTATCCCCTTGGTTAACATCAATCACAACAGCAGCGGCTGTAACATCGATGACGATATTTCCTCCACTAGGTAAAGGGACAACATCTTGAAAAAGGGAGTCCCAAAAATCCTCTAGACCATAATCTTGGAACAAAGTTAGATGGTGTTTTAACACGTTCGGCAATAAGTCTGGCCGATGGACTATTAAAAAATCCCTGACCTCTTTCAGGATAATATCATCATCCACCAAAATGGTATTTTGCTCTTGAGGATCCAAATCACGCATCCATCGTTGGGACATCGGCAGGGCATCATAAGGGGTGAGGCAAGGCGCCTTATTCGATAGCTTTTCAATCTCAGAGACCCTTTGATGCAAGAGCGAAATCTCAGCTTGAACATCCTCGAGGGGAGCATGGGCAGCCGCCTCTCTCAACGTGATTGGGGCATCGGGCGAGAAATGGGTGCGAAAGTGATTCCTCAATTGTGGATCTTGAATTTTTGACGAGAGGAGGAATTTTTTCTGATAGGGATGCAACAAACTATACCGCCCTCCCAGCGTAATTTTGCACGTTAAGAGAGGCCCTTTGTGCTCCGTTCCTTTATCTGGAATCGCTTCACGCCGCACTTGCACAAGAATGGCTTGACCTACAATGGGTTTTGGAAAAGATGGTTCTTGGGGCAAAAGACCGACACCATGATCGCCTAAATTTATGAAAGAATGGGAAGATTCAACACGGCTGACGCGCCCCCAATAAATTTGATCCAAGCGTGCAGAGGGTACAGATTTTGAAGCATGCTCCTCAATATCCACATCCAAAATCTCACCATTCTTGAGATACGCAACGCGTTGAAAGTGATCTTGTTTGCTGATGAAAATCTTTACCGGCATTTATATCCTATCGGGCACGGGCAACAATTGACCCGAGAAACAACAACAGACTGCAGACAACGATTGTTGGACCTGACGGGGTGTTGAAAGCAATCGCTGCAAGCAACCCTGAAGCTATGCCCAAAAAGGCGGCAGCCATCCCTATAAATGCCATTTGTTCCGGGCTTCTTGCAAAGCGTCCAGCGGTGGCTGCTGGCATAATGAGAAGCGCTGGCATCAAAAGCGCCCCAACAGCTTTTAAGGCAATAGCGACCGTCAGGGCCAATATCACCATAAAAGCGGCGCGCACAACCCCAACAGAAACGCCGGCGGTTTGGGCGAGTTCCTCATCCAACGTCAAGAGCAGAAGCTCGCGCCATTTCCAATAAAAGAAGGCAGCAACCAAGAGAGCGCATCCATAGATCCAGAAGAGATCTTGCAAGCGAATCGACAAAATATCTCCCACTAGATAACTTTCTAAATCCACGTTGGAGCCACTTTTGGAGAGCGCCAAAAACCCTAAGGCCAGGGCGCTATAGGAAATGATCCCAAGCCACGCATCGGCGGATAAGTGTTGGCGGCTATGGGTTTTAGCGAGGATGGTTGCGCATAACAAACAAACACCGACAATGCCGATGTTGATGTCGATGTGAAGGACGATGCCAAGGGCAACGCCAAGAAGGGAGGAGTGGGCCAAGGCATCTCCAAAAAATGCCATACGACGCCACACAAGAAAGCATCCCAACGGCCCGGTTGTGAGCGCAAGTCCAAACCCTGCCAGAAGTGCTTTGCAAACCAAGGGATTAAAAAATAAATCAGTCATAATCACAAGCTCCGTCGTGGCGATGATCGTGGTCATGTTTGTAAGGGGCTACGAACAACTGCAAATACATAGGATCAGCTGTAACCTGGCTAGGGTGCCCTGAACAGCAAATATGGGTGTTAAGACAGACCACCTCATCACTGGCAGCCATCACCAAGTGAAGATCATGGGAAACCAGCAACACCGCACATCCGCGGTTATCCCGAATCTTGGCGATGAGCTGATAAAGCTCCTCTTGACCCAAGACATCAACCCCTTGCATAGGCTCATCCAACACAAGCAAATCTGGAGAGATTAGAAGCGCGCGCGCCAACATTACCCGCTGCAGTTCCCCCCCAGAAAGAACCTTCAATTGGGAGTGTTTTAGGGCAAGAGCCCCAACTTCTTTCAAACAGGAATCAATTAAAAAGCTAATTTTCGAAAGACTTTCTTTGCTGGCTAAGCTTAAAAAGCGCTCCACGGTCATGGGCAATGTGGGGTTAATGTCCAATTTTTGAGGCATATAGCCAATTTTGAGGCCTGGTTTGCGGGTCAGCGCACCCGAAGAGATGGGGATAAGATCCAGCAGCACCTTTAACAACGTCGTTTTGCCCGCGCCATTGGGTCCGATCAACGTCATGATTTTGCCTGGCATCAAGGACAATGACACATCCTCAAGGATCACTTTTTCGCCTGCAGGAGTGGGGCGTCGAACCCATACATGATCTGCGCTAATAAGGGGTGTTGCCATCAACAAACTTCTTTCTCAAAAAAAACAGGGCCCAATGTTAGAAAAAGACGAATAAAATCAAGACCAACAAGGGAACTTAAAGTCATCTTAGAGCACGCCAAGCTCGCCAAATCAAGAAAAATTTCGTGGATATAAGCAAATAGCTTGCACCTTACCAATAAGCCGGATGTTGATATTTCCACGCTCGCAAACCGTTTGGAATTCCTGTACTTTACCTCTCCCACAAGGGGAGAGGTAATGAACAGCCCTTAGAGAATCATTGTCAGTTATTGTTAATACTCTCAATAAGTTAAAATAATGAGGTTTAAAGGGCTGAAGCAGTGAATCAGGGGGCACAAGGAACCTACTTAAACTTCTCTTCGTGAGGATAGACACCCCATATACAGCGGCGCTTGATCCAGCCGCGATGGCCATGCACGTCCACGCGGCACCAATCATTGCGACACTCAAGGAGTTTGCCCAAAACTCCGGGTTCAAGGTGGGCAAGGATTGCTGAATTTTCTTCTGGGTTCTTATACAGCTTTCGTTGCTTTTGTTGAACAACGGCGGTGCGTTTCCCGCAAAGCAGGCTTTTATGAACCCACCCTTGGGTTCCTTGCCAGTCGCGAATTTGCCGCCATGTATCGAATTCTGCGATTATTTCAACCGGAAATCCTGGGCGCACAAACGTCCATTCCGTCGGGTAGTTATTCCCTGGCCCCACATGCAGATTCACTGTTTTCGCCCGAAGAGAGGCAAATCGCGGTAACGTTAAGGGGGAGGGTCCACAAGGTTTTAAAGGAACCGCAAACGCTTCCCCAATCCCTAAGATCAATAACATAAATATTAAACCATGCTTCATGCTTATCTTGTTCCTGTGGAACCAAATCCACCAGCCCCACGGTCGGTTTGATCCAAACTTTGTTTTTCATCCCAAACGATCGAGGTCACCGAAGCGATAACCATTTGGGCAAATCGCATGCCTCGGGTAATCGTCACAGCATCTGGTCCATGATTGATCAATATCCCCTTAAGCTCCCCGCGATAGTCTGCATCCACCGTCCCTGGAGAATTTAGAATTGCCAAGCCATTTTTGGCAGCTAAGCCTGACCGCGAGCGAATTTGAGCCTCAAACCCTTGGGGAAGCGCGATCGAAACACCCGTCGGAATCACTTGCCACTGCCCGGGCTCAATCAGCACATCTTGCTCAACTGCGGCATAAAGATCCAAACCCGCACTGAGAGGAGTACCATAAGAGGGGAGGGGCAAATCAAGCCCGTGGGGAAGGCGTGTGAGGCCAACTTTCAATCGATGATCTGAAGATTCTTGATGGGCACCTAAAGTTGACATGGGATTTATCCTTTATTATTGTTTGATACCTGTATGAATACACGATATACCATTACACAAATTTTGCCAATTCACTGTTGAAAAACCAGCGGATTTGATCATCTCGGCGAGGGTTTCTTGGTCTGGAAATTGACGTATACTCTCCACCAAATACTGATAAGCATCCCGGTCTTTTGCAACATATTCTCCAAGAGTGGGCAGAACCTTAAAGGAATAAAAATCATAGATTTGCTGCAAGGGAGGCATAGTAATATGGCTAAACTCCAAACACACAAATTTTCCGCCTGTTTTTAGAACGCGAAACGCTTCCGCCAGTGCTTTGTCGATATGTGTCACATTTCTCAGACCATAAGCAATTGTATACAAGTCTTGCGAGTTATCCGCGACGGGTAGATTTTCGGCGTTTCCACAAACCCAGTTGATGCCTTTTCCAGGAAGTAGCCCCTGGTTAATCGCCCGATCTCGCCCGACTTCAACCATGGCGGATGTCAAATCACACACGGTGATCTGGAGATTTAAGTGAGGATAGGTTTTTGCAAGACGAAACGCAATGTCTCCGGTTCCTCCTGCCACATCAAGGACACGGCTGTTTTGAGCCAGAGTCAAATCCATCACCATATGATCTTTCCACAATCGATGAATCCCTAAGCTCATCAAATCATTCATCAGATCATAATTTGAGGCCACGCGCCGAAAAACATCCATAACACGCTTGGTTTTCTCTTCAAACGAAACGCCTTCAAATCCAAAATGTGTCTGCTCTGTCATACCTTGGCGCCTCACTCTAAATTACTTTATTGCCCTTCGGGCTGATATCCATGAAAACATGCCTCAATGCGCCAACCGTTGGGGTCAATGATAAAGGCTCCATAATACCCGGGATGATATTCAGGCCGCACACCCGGAGCGCCATTATCCTTACCCCCCAGAGCTACGCATTTTGCATACCAATCTTGAACGGCTTTCATATTTGGCGCCAGAAAAGCACAATGGACACCTCGGGCTCGACCCACGTCTTCCTCCTCACTTCCCATATCGCTAATCCAAAAGGAAGGCTTGGCATCTTTGCCATATCCTGCAAACTTCCCCTCCGGAATATCGAAACTCATGAGGCGTTCGCACCCAAGCAAAGCTAAGGTCTGATCGTAGAAATTGAGGCTCTGGTCAAAATCTTTTACAGATAGGGAAAAATGATCAAGCATGGGAGTGTTCCTTACTAAACAAAAAATCATCGATAACTTCCATACAAATTTCTTGATATGGCTGATCTTTGTCAATGCATTTCTTGAGCGACTCAATGGCATCCTTGATTTCTATGCTCAAGGATTCGTCCACATTTTCTCCCTCTTGAGGCCAGGAAGCATCTCGCATGGCCTTATCCGGCCAACGTGAATAAGCAACCCACTCTCCCTCCGCTGTTTTGTGAAGACACGAACCAAGCGCGCCTCGATGCTCGATGAAATATTGTGCGATTTGACGCCAGAGCCTTTTATACTCTGCTTCAACACCCTGATGCACATGCCCTTTATAAATGACCGCAAACATCTTTAGCCTCCCTTTCTGAACACAACCATTGCACAAATCCTGGCTTGCCGTTAAATCTTAATGTTAACTACATAGACGAGGAGTGTGCCTTTATGCGAGCAGAAATTGAATCCATGGTCAAACAAATTGAACAAAGTCTTTCTTTGTTACGGAGGCATCTTTGACTGGGACCAAGCGCTCCTTCGACTAGAATCTCTCAATCAAGAGGCTGAATCCCCCGACCTTTGGAACAATCAAGCAGCCGCCCAAAAGCTCTTGAAAGAACGGGATGCGTTGCAAACATCCATTACACGCATTCAAAACTTACAAAAACAATTGACCGATAATGTGGAGCTCATCGACCTTGCTGAATCAGAAGGGGAGATAGCCATTATCCTTGAGGCGGAAACTCAGCTGGCAAGTTTGCACAAAATTGCCGCCCGTCTTCAATTGGAAACTTTGCTCTCTGGAGAAGCGGATAGTAATGACTGCTTCCTTGAAATTAATGCGGGCGCTGGGGGAACCGAGGCTCAAGATTGGGCCTCCATGCTGTCGCGCCTCTATAGCCGCTGGGCAGATTCCAAGGGTTATAAAATTGAAATTTTGGAAGAGAGTCCTGGGGAAGAGGCAGGCATAAAGTCCATTACTTTAAAAATTATGGGACATCAAGCTTACGGATGGTTGAAAACAGAAAGTGGGGTCCACAGATTGGTTCGCATATCCCCCTTTGACTCGAATGCCAGACGCCATACCAGCTTTGCCTCTGTCTGGGTTTTTCCCGTGATTGATGACTCCATCGATATTGCCATCGAAGATAAAGACTTACGCATTGATACCTATCGGGCTTCAGGTGCGGGCGGACAGCACGTCAACAAGACAGAAAGTGCCATTCGCATCACCCACATCCCCACGAATATTGTTGTGCAATGTCAAAACGATCGTTCCCAACACCGCAATCGCGCTCAAGCCATGTCCATGTTAAAAGCAAGACTCTATGAACTTGAACTGCGTAAAAAAGAAGAAAAGCTCATGGCCCAAAGTGCCGGAAAAACAGACATTGGGTGGGGACATCAAATCCGCTCCTATGTCTTGCAGCCCTATCAAATGGTAAAAGATACCCGCACGAGTGTTGAACGTGGAAATGCAGCGGCCGTGTTGGATGGCGATATTGATTGCTTTCTTGAAGCTGCCCTTGCGATGCGGATTGGCGGCATGGATCAGACAGGTTAAGAAACTCCAGAGGACTTGATTTTCAGGTGTTTTATTCTATTTTATAGAGTAGAAGGAGATTGTATCATGCCTGCTCTTGCACATCAATTGTCTTACACGTCACGGGATGCCTCACAAGAAGACACTGGAGTTCTTCGTACGTTAAAAAAGAAAGTCAGAGAACGCTTTTCCAGGGTATCAAAACCCGTAGGCCATCTCGGAGGGGCAAGCCCGGAGAACCACAAAGCCTTAAAAGATCATCTTGATCCATTAGATTGGGAACGAGATTTAGAATACTGGCCAAAAAAGGGCAGCACCCACGAAGATATGGAAATCCAAATCGGTTAGGACTTTTCTTGAGGTTACTTTAATCCCTTTAAAAAGGAGGCGGCAAGGTTGCGCATCATCAGAAAATAAGCCTCCCTATCTGCTTTTAGACCAATCCCTAAATAGTCGAGTGCTTCAATCCGCGCGTTCGTATTATCCATGAGCGTGGTAATTTTATCCGTTGAGAATTGGGGTTCAGTAAAGACACACTCTACGTTATTGTTCTGAATATAATCAGAAATTTGCAAGAAATGTTGGGCATTAAACCCGTAATGACTATCCCCCATTAAAGCCCCAATCGCTTTAGTTTTAAAGTGACGATCAAAATACTGGGTTCCGTCATGGTAAACCACATAAGGCTTATCTCTTACCGGTGCTAACAGGGCTTGAAGTTCTGTGTCTAGTTCCTCAAGCCGTTTAATCATTTCTTTTGCATTTTCAAAGTATCTGACCTCATGTTGAGGATCAATGATCGAGAGCGCTTCTGCAATACCATTTACAATGACGATCGCGTTCTGGGGATCCAGCCACAAATGACCATCGGTTGAATGATCATGATGGTCATGGTGGTGAATTTTACCCCCATCATCATATTCATGAGAATGATCATGGCTTCCCCACAATCCTCCCTGACGTAAGGGATATATCTTCATACCGGGAATGCTCTGTAGGGTGATCACCCGTTGACAGCTTTTTGCGCTTTCTATAACCCGTCGCAAGGGTGTTTCGTAAGAGGGGCCAACCCAAACAATGACTTTAGCCTTTTGAATTTGTCGCACTTCATTTGGAGCAAGGGGCTGCGTGTGGGGAGACCGTTCTCCAGTCATTAAAAGAGTGGGGAGTTTCACGCCAGCCATCACACCAGCAACGAGAGAATGGATCGGCTTAATCGTAACAACAACATTGGGAACAGCAGCCCTCGTGTTGAAACAGAACCCAAGGACCACGAAAAAGTAGAAAATAAAACGACACTTCATGGTATTAAGCAGTAGGGGAATCCTGAAGAACTGTCAAGAAAATCCCAAAATTAAAATCAATGAAATATTTTACTAAAAGTTTAATTAGCACATTGACTCTGCGCCAAAAGTCGCACAGGATTGGAATTGAAGTCCAATTTCTGTACCAAGAGGAGTGTAATTAATGATTTGTCAGTTTAAAAAGTTAAGGCTTAGTGCCATTTTCGTTGCCATTTTGACGGGATTAGCCCCAGTTGAAGCATCTACATCAACCACAACGACGGGGTATCCAGGTCGAACACAAGGCACATCATTAGGCTTGGGTGTTGGGGTAAAATTCCTCAATTTAAAAAATATTTCAACCATGACGACATCCGCCGCGGTTCCTGTCACGACGCGTTCATATGACGCCTTTGCTAACGCTTCAAGCCCAACAATTAGCGTTTATGCACGCCAATACACGCCTAACCTCATCTTTATTCCAAGCTTTTTTGGATTTGAATTTGATTATTTAACAAACCTAAAGAAAAATCCCCTCTATTTCAATTTTAACGGCTCACCACAAGGGGATACTGGATACTCTTATAAAGAGAATTGGGACGCCCGTGCCATGTTTGGTGTTCAATTAGGGTGTTGGTCTCAGCTCGATTTCTGGGCTCAAGTCGGCTTACAAGTCACCTACTTTGAGTATGAGGGGATCACAAAACAACCTAATGGTGTCGTAAACCGCTTTAAGTTGGATAACAACTTGGCTCTTGCACCCGCTGGTGGCCTTGAAATTCGCTATTCACAGCCTTGTTTGATCGGCAATAGGGTTGTGACTGATTTCATTCTAGGTTGGACAGCTGGCTATCGAAATGCCTTCAAGGTATTAGGCACTGCTGCCAACGCAAATTCATATACAATGGCGATGAGCTCTAACTTTAGCCACACCATTAATTTGAAAGTGATGTTCCGATTCTAATTTTGACCTAATCACACCAAAAAACCCTTGATGGCAACTTGCTCTCAAGGGTTTTTTTGTGACTCCCCGCTGGCTGCATGTCAACATATAGCTTCTATTTTGAGACGTTTCATCATCCTATCTCCCCATGTTCATTGGCTCCTGACATCGACCCGTATTAGAAACTCGGTAAGGATAAGTGCACTTAAAATATCAAAGAAATGATGGTGCAAGATCTCTAGGGCATCCTTGTGGGTAACCTTGTGCATAAGATGAAGTAAACTGACCTCTGACAAGGGGACAATACACACATCCCCACTCCTTTTCTTATTTCTGGGGATAAGAGGGGATAACTCTTCAGGTTATAAGCATCTTTTGCCCTTGTGGGTAGAGTTCTACACACCCCCCTAGAAGTCGGATTTATCCACAAAAGAGCTCACAAATGACTTGCATTATATTTTGTTATTATTCAATATATTATATATTTTTCCCCGTTATTTTTTCGCCTTTTATCACTCCTTAAAACTCTGTGGATATCTTGTTTAGAGAATTGTGTCCCCATAATTCACACCCATCTACTACCACTACAACTACCTTTATTAATTAATACAATTGTGATTATGTAGAGCACATGAAGCTAGTTTTAAATACCCTGCAAGGAAATAAAAATTCAACGCCTCCCATTTGGCTTTTACGTCAAGCGGGACGATATTTGCCTGAGTATCGCGAATTGCGAAGAAAAGTTCCCTCCTTTATGGACTTTTGTTTCCATGAAGACTATGCAACACAGGTAACCTTACAGCCTTTGCAACGGTTTGAATTAGATGCAGCAATCCTTTTTAGCGATATTCTTGTCATCCCACACGTCCTTGGTCAACGTGTTCAAGTGATCGAAAAAATAGGACCTGTCTTGGATCCACTGCCTTCCCCCTTTTTTGAACAGGCAAAAGATATTGATCTCAATGAGGCCTTAGAAATTCCGTTAAGAATTCTTACAAATATTCGAAGAAAATTACCGTCAACAAAGACTGTTATTGGCTTTTCAGGAAGTCCATGGACGATTGCGACATATATGCTTGAGGAAGGAAAATCAACCTCCTTTAAAAAAATTAAACATCTTCTTGAGTCAAGAAATCCGATATTTACACAAACAATGGCGGTATTGGAAGAGTCTGTCGGAACGTTTCTCTGTGCACAAATAACAGCAGGGGCTGATGTTATTCAAATATTTGATTCTTGGGCAAAGGCTGTTCCTGAACCCCACCAAAAAGAATGGATTGTTGATCCGATACGAAGGATAATTTCTCGCATTCGTGTTGTCCACCCCACGACGCCGATCATTTACTACGGGAGAGGTGTTTCAGAACTTTATCCGCAGATTGTGAATGATTTTTCTAACATTGCCTTCGGTGTCGATGAAAGTGTTCCCATTTCTGTGATGAAGGACAAGATTCAAAAACTCGGGCCTGTACAGGGAAATTTAAGTCCCCAGATTTTGGTGGAAGGCGGTGAGGTTATGAGAAATACTGTAAGAGAGCTTTTGACGACTTTTCAAGAAACTCCTTATGTGTTTAATCTTGGTCATGGTATTGTTCCCCAAACCCCCGTACATCATGTGGGTGAGTTAGTAGATCTTGTTAAGGGAAACGAAATTTTAAGATGACCCAATCCCCCCCACCCCGTCCAGAAAGGCTTGCAGTGGTTTTGATGAATTTGGGCGGGCCAGATACACTTGATGCCGTTCGCCCCTTTTTGAAAAATCTTTTTTCAGATCCAGCAATCATTACGCTTCCATGGCCGTTGAGGGCTTTATTAGCCTGGTTTATTTCTCGTGTACGTACCAAAAAAGCGAGAAAAATTTATCAACAAATGGGGGGTGGATCTCCTCTTTTAGCGAACACACGGGCGCAACAAATTCTGCTGCGTGATCGTTTGCGAGACCAACTCCCCCATAAAAAAGTTGATGTTTTTATTGCGATGCGGTACTGGCATCCCTTTACATCAGAAGCAGTATCCCTTACAAAATCCTTCCAACCGGATCAGATTATTTTACTACCTCTGTACCCTCAATATTCTACCACTACGACAGGATCGAGTTTTTTGGAATGGCACAAGTCTGCCAAGGAAAATGGACTGAACGCCTCAACGTGGGAGATTCGGTGTTACCCTCAAGATGAAGGTTTCATTCATGCGCATGTGGATTTATTGCTCCCCTGGATTGACAAAGCGACCGTACATGGAAAACCCCGTATTTTATTTTCTGCTCACGGTTTACCCCAAAAAGTAATCGATGCAGGTGATCCTTATGAGGTTCAAATTCATGAAACCGTCTCAGCAATAATGAAACAAGTACCCTCTGGAGTGGAGCATGTTGTGTGTTATCAAAGCAAGGTTGGTCCCATGAAATGGTTGGAACCATCCTTAGAGCAAGAGGTGATACGGGCAGGAAAGGAGAAAGTTCCTGTTATTGTTGTTCCTGTATCCTTTGTGTCAGAACACTCAGAAACACTTGTAGAATTGGATCGAGATTATCGCACCCTTGCAGAGTCTCTGGGGGTTCCGTTCTATGGTCGCGTTCCAACATTGAGCGACCATCCCTCCTATATCCAAGCTCTTGCAGGGCTTGTAAGTAGGGAATTAAATCAAAAATAAGGGGTATAAACCATGTACGATTGGCTTGTTGATTCAGAAGTATGGATAAAAGTGATCCATGTTTTTTTTGTTATGGCATGGATGGCGGGTATATTCTATCTCCCACGGCTCTTTGTCTACCATGTGGGCGTGTCCCCAAAATCCGAGGCTGCACAACTGTTTTGCGTCATGGAATATCGATTGTATAAGATCATTATGGTGCCGTCGATGCTTTTATCCTTGGCATCTGGTATTTTTCTTGCTATGATTCAGCAGACGTGGTCATCAGGGTGGTTTCATCTTAAATTGACCGGGGTTATTTTTCTGGTAATTTTTCATCATTTGTTAAGTCACTGGAGAAAACAATTAGCCACAGGGACGTGTACACGCACTGCTCTCTTTTTCCGAATCATTAATGAGGTGCCCGCACTTTTATTGATCATTATTATCATTAGTGTTATTGTCAAACCGTTTTAGCTTTATCAGGGAAAATCATGCAATTACAGGAACTTAAGCGCAAACCGCCAGCAGAACTATTGGCGCAGGCAGAAGAATTAGAAATTGAAAACGCCAGTGCATTACGCAAACAGGATTTAATGTTTGCGATTTTAAAAAAATTGGCAGAAAAAGATGTTCCCATCTTTGGGGACGGGGTTGTCGAAATCCTCCAAGATGGTTTTGGATTTTTGCGCTCTCCAGAGTCAAACTACCTTCCGGGGCCAGATGATATTTATGTATCCCCTAGCCAAGTGCGCCGTTTTGGCTTGCGTACCGGTGATACAGTCGAGGGGCAAATTCGAGCCCCCAAAGACAGCGAACGTTATTTTGCCCTCCTAAAGCTCAATACCATCAATTTTGAGCCACCAGATAATATTAAATATCGCATCAACTTTGACAACCTCACTCCTCTTTATCCGGAGAAGCGGTTGACTCTTGAGGTTGAAGGCGAAGGCAATGTTTCCAATGGCAAAGACTTTACCCAAAGGGTCATTGATCTTGTTGCGCCATTAGGAAAAGGTCAACGTGCGTTGATTGTGGCGCCTCCTCGAACTGGTAAAACCGTTATGTTGCAAAACATTGCCCACTCTATTGCGACCAATCATCCAGAAATTTATCTCATTGTTCTTCTTATTGATGAACGACCAGAGGAAGTCACGGACATGGCGCGTTCTGTTAAGGGCGAAGTTGTTTCTTCAACTTTCGATGAACCTGCTTCACGACACGTTCAAGTTGCTGAAATGGTCATTGAAAAGGCAAAGCGTCTTGTTGAACAAAAACGAGATGTTGTTATCTTGCTTGACTCCATTACCCGTCTGGGGCGGGCCTACAACACGGTTGTACCATCTTCTGGTAAGGTTTTGACAGGTGGTGTTGATGCGAACGCCCTACAGCGTCCTAAGCGCTTCTTTGGAGCCGCACGTAACATCGAGGAAGGTGGATCTTTAACGATTATTGCAACCGCCTTGGTCGATACGGGATCTCGTATGGATGACGTGATCTTTGAAGAATTTAAAGGAACCGGTAACGCTGAAATTATTTTGGATCGTAAGCTTGCGGATAAACGTACCTTCCCATCCATTGATATCACCAAGTCAGGCACTCGTAAGGAAGAACTTCTGATTACTGATAAGGCTGAGCTGTCCAAAATGTGGGTCTTGCGCCGTATTCTGAATCCAATGGGTACTGTCGAAGCCATGGAATTCTTGCATGATAAGTTGAAATACAGCAAGAGCAACACTGACTTTTTCGAGACTATGAATTCTTAAGGCCAGGGTGCTGGAAATAATATTATGTCATTGCGAGGAGCGAAGCGACGCGGCAATCCATGTATTTAAATATGAACTACATGATTCTTTTTGTTGCCCCTGGATTGCCGCGTCGCTTCGCTCCTCGCAATGACCGCTTAATTTATTCACCTAACCACTTTTTCCTAAATGGATTTACTTCATGATCATTTTAGGTCTAACGGGGTCGATGGGGATGGGAAAGTCAACAGTCACTAAGATGTTGCGCCTTGTCTTTCATGTTCCTGTATGGGATGCGGATCAGGGTGTGCGGGACCTTCTGGCCACAGATCTCGACCTGATTGCAGAAATTAGAACCCTCTATCCTGAAGTCATGGTCTTAGGGAAGATTGATCGATCTCTTTTACGCAGCCGCGCCTTTGAAGACGAGGCGTGCCTCTCCACTTTAGAGCGCCTCATTCATGAACGCGCTTTTTCCCTTGCCCTTCAGTTTCTTGCAAAAATGCGACATCTAAAGGTTCCTTTGTGTGTGCTGGATGTGCCATTATTGTTTGAGGTGGGTTGGGATGAGCTTTGTACTCATACAGCTGTGATTTATGCCCCTCCCGCGATTCAACAGGAACGTTTATTAAGGCGTGCCGATCTGAACGAGACGCGAATCCAGCATATCTTGCGTCGCCAATGGACCAGTGAGGAAAAAAGAGCGAGGGCTACATATGAAATTCAATCCGGACTCTCAAAGAGAAATACTTTTCAACAACTTGACAAAATAATCACTGAAATAAGTAAAGAGAAACTTCAAGATGCGTGAAATTGTTTTAGACACAGAAACCACAGGACTCGACCCCGCAGATGGCCACCGAATTATCGAAATCGGTTGTGTGGAGTTGTTCAATTATCTGCCCACAGGTAAGGTCTATCATACCTATATTAACCCTGAACGAGATGTGCCCCAAGAAGCCTCCGCCATCAGTGGTATCAAGACAGAATTCTTGAAACCATTTCCCCTATTTTCCGCGATCGTAGAGGAATTTTTAGAGTTTATCGGTGATGATAAGCTCGTTATTCACAATGCCTCTTTTGATCTAAAATTCTTAAATTCAGAGCTCGGGCGCTTAAACCACCCCCTTCTTTTACCCCACCGGGCAACGGATACCTTGAAAATTGCCCGAGCCAAATTCCCAGGATCCCCGGCGAGTCTTGATGCTTTGTGCCGTCGTTTTGAAATTGACTTGAGTAGTCGCTCAAAGCACGGAGCCTTGGTGGACTCCGAATTGTTAGCCAAAGTGTACCTTGAACTTGTGGGGGGGCGTCAGACGGCATTTTCTTTTGGGGGAAAGCCATCCACTGAACAAGTATTGGAAAAATCCGGAAATGCCGTGGCAACATTGCGACCCTCCCGATCTGCACGTCCCCACCAGGCCACGCCTGATGAAATCTTAGCTCACAATGATCTTATTGGGACTATTAAAGGAAGCTTGTGGAAGCGTTAAATGCGTGAGAAAAAATATCTGAAACATCCTATGCCCATAGAGTTAAACGAATTAAATCATTAAAGAAAAAAATTCGAACACCTTAATTAGATAAAACCCACAATTTCATTTATAAAAAATTCATATTTATTAAAATTTATTTTGTATATTAAATATATTTTTTTATTAACTAAAAAATTAAATTTTGTTGACTGTTCTGTTTATAAGTTTTACAAATTATAACTTAATATAGTGTTTTATAATTATATAAAAATACAAAATTCAATATATAAAAATTTATAAAAAAGTGATAATTAAATATGTTAAGATACCAATGTATTTTAAAGGCAAGTTATATTCTGTATTTTGGAATATTCACCCCCCTAGTGACTGCACCTATGTATTCTATGGAAAATGCTCCCCAGATGCCTTCTCAGCAGGGCTTTTTTGGTGAAGCGATAAGAATAGCATCAACAATAATGAGTCCAATGGGAACTCCAATGGGAACTCCAAGGGGAAGTAAAGAGAACAGTCCTACAAAGCCATCCTATAAATCTCCTACAAAAACCTCGAGCCCTTTGAGGGAAAATGGGAGTCCTTTGAGAGATACGCTCAACGTCCGAGAAGGGGGAAGACAGTTAAATTTGCGCTCTCCTCGCAAATTGGTTTTTGATGAAATTCCCATGGTAGATCCCGATTTTGAACGAGGCTTAAAACTTTCCAGGCAATTTCAAACTTCTGATACGAGCGAAAACCACACGAAGCCATACTTATCGGCTCTTCCTCACCCACAATGTGTGGAAGAGATTGAAAAGTTCGTCCAGAGTACATTAATGGATAGCGGGGAAGGGGACAAATCTGCCGTACTAAAAGCAGTATTATCAAAAAGAGAACCGGGAAGTGTGCTCAATTATTCTTTAGAAGAATGGGGAGAAACACGCCCCTTTCACATGACACTCAAAGGCGCCGAAGAGGCAGATGAAGATCAAAGATCTCAGATAAAGAGGGTTTTAGAAAGGGCAACATTTACCTGCAATTCAGTGGGGACTTTAGGGCGCTATATCGTCATCTTTTTGAATGAACCAACCTTTGATGGGCAAGTGACCGAGGGTGAAAATCTGCTGCTCTCAAAGCATTTGCAATACAAAGTCGACCCGCATACGCAAGAACGCCTTTCCAGGATGCATATTTCACTCCTAAAAATCACGAGTGAAAAGCCGCAAATGAAGTGCGTTCATGAAGGGCAGGACAGAATTAACGTCCCAATTCCAAATGAAAAGTTTAATAAGGAAATAGAGGATATTAAAGCAAAAAGAGATTACTTCAATCGCACTCAAATTGAGAGAGAAATATCAAGAGCCTTTCTTACATTTTTGTATGTAAAATCCGAAGATGTTCGAAGAAGTCTTTGTGAGGTAAGGGGAGAAAATATCCATAAAATAGAACATTTTATCTCATTGGCGACCGAGAATTTTTTTCGGGCGTTCCTAAATATACCTCAAATCGCTCAACAGTATTTTTACAAACTGTATGGGGTTACAATTAATGTTGATAAAGGAATAAAATTAAAAACAAAAGAAGGACAATATTCACATATAGATATGGAATCTATCTTCGATTTTCTTTCAAATAGTTTTTTGAATTTGAGACATATTGAAATTTATGGAAATTCAAGGTTTGATGATTTTCAAAATACATTGAGATTCTACATTTATAAAACCCAGAATGTAATTAAGAGACGCGAAGATGAAATTCAGTACGGGAGAACAGAAATAAACTCAGATGATATATTTGGAAATGATCAAGTAGAATTATCAGAAGAAGATAAAGAATCGTTTATAATAAATAACTTAGAAGATAAAATGTTATTAAGAAAATTAAAAAAAGTCTTATCTTATTTGTTTGTAAAAGATAGATATTATGGAATAATTATTAATCCAAAACTATTTGATGAATTTTGTGGAAGAAATGAAGAAGCGGTAACCCTTGTAAAAAAATATCAGCCTTCTGATTCAGAATATACAGATGATATCCTAAATCGTTTAAAATCGGGTGTGGGGGATTTTTTGCAATATGCTATTAAGTTTGAGGACTATAGTGTCGATAGAAATTTCAATTTTCATATTATATTCACTCCAAGCATTATCCCCTTTTTGAAAATTGAAGAAGAAATCCTTGATACAGTAGAAAAAGAAATGAAGGCGACATTAACGGAGAAAATTCAAGCTTTAGAGTATCAAAGAGATCATGGAGGAAGCCTTGAGGAGGTAACTTTCAAAGATTCTCTCATTGTAGATGCAAACTATTGGCGTGATATTTTAACAAAGCTGAGAGCGCACGCACAGGTACTTCTTAAAGATACCAGAATATTATTCAGCGCTTTGAATTTCCAAGGTTCACTCAAGTAATTTTAAAAGAATATCACGACAATTTCGTGAAGGTGACCTTAAGTTTTAAGGGGGGGTGCTCACCCTCCCCATCGTCTTCGAAATCGATCTTCATCTTGTAAGTTCCAGCTTCACAATTCCCTTTTGTAAAATAATCAAAAATATTATCTACCGCCCTTGAGCCGCTTGAATAGCGGGTGAAACAGGATAAAGAGGGAGCATCGATTGGCTCATCATCCCTCAAAGTTTCAAGGTAACACTGTGAATTCTTAATAAGAAATGGATATAAAAATTCCCATTCCGAAACCTTTGGAGGATTTGAAATGACTTCGTCTTGGGGGCGTGTTCCAGGAAAATGTATTGTAAGGCTCGTGTGTTGAGGGGGGATGTGGCCTATTTCAACTTTAGAAATTTTATAACAACTCGGTATATTATTTCTTATGTTACTAAGAAAATTCTCTTCTTCTGTTGCCTTAGACAAACAGGTGCATATAAAAAAAAGAACAAGCGTATATATTGTATTCTTTAAATGTTCCATTTCTGTCATCCACATAAGTCATTTATCAAACGAAGTTAACATAGATTTTATGAAAAAAATATTTTATTCGTCAAAATTAACAAAAGTAAGATTTTTACGCACTGACTGTGATGATATTGCCTTAACCAAGCTCAGATCCATCATTCCTTTTTAAGGGTGCGCCCCCTCCTGGTGGCTTCGGAAATAAAACCCTCTTCCGCTTTATGGGAAGCCCTGCCTATAATTTAATTAAAATTATAGATAGAAGGGCAGAAATTTGATTCGGGGCACGCAAGATCCTTTTCTGACATATTACCACCGGGAGCTGACCTATTTGCGTCAGGCGGGGGGGATTTTTGCCAACAAGCACCCCAAAATCGCTCGCCGACTAGGGATAAACCTTGAGGAGTCGCCGGATCCGCATATGGAACGTCTTCTCGAGTCGTTTGCCTTTCTCACAGCCCGCCTCAGTCAGGAAATCGATGATCGGTTGCCCCAGATATCAGCGGCCCTTCTGGGCGTGTTGTATCCGCAGCTCATCAATCCGATACCCGCCATGGCCATTGCTCATTTTGAAGCGGATGCAACCAAAGGATCCTTGACGACGGGGTTTCCTATCCCCAAGGAAACGCCGTTGTTTACAAATGCGGAAGAAGGCGTCTCCTGTCGGTTTCGAACTGTTTATGACATTACTTTGTGGCCAATTTCCGTAACCCACGTGGACTTTGTCCAAAAGGATGCTTATGACATTAAAGGATATGGGCCAAAAGTCCCCTGGTATTTGCGCATTCGCCTCAAAGCCCAGGAAGGGCTCCTTTTTTCCGATCTCGCCTTAAAGAGGCTTTCCTTCCATCTCAATGGAGATCGCTTGCTCACTTTTGAGATGTATGGGGCAATATTTGGGCAACATACCCCCCATGTTTTGGTGTCGACAGATCAACAGACGGCTACCCCGTTACCCATGCCATCCATAACACCTGTGGGGTTTGATGATAATCATTTGATTTTGCCCCACCCGGGTCATGCCCACCCCGCTTACCAATTGATTCAGGAATATTTTCACTTTCCGGAAAAGTACTTATTTTTCACCGTTGAAAATATTTCTACCGCAGGGGTGGGGAATGAACTGGATCTCCTTATTGCCATAGAAGATACGGAAGTCGTTGGAAACATTAAGCTTCATCCCCGGAATTTTCTGTTAGGGTGCACACCCATGGTGAACCTCTTTCGACGGACAACAGATCCCCTTCGCCTGGATCATCGGCATACTGAATATCGGTTGGTGCCTGATCAGCGTCGGGAGAGAACGACGGAGATTTATAGTATTAATCGGATTATGGCGACTGTAGAGGGCCAACCAGATCCGATCGAGTTTCAACCTTATTTCTCTTTTAATCACAAAACCACTCAGCTCAGACCCGATGCGAACAACACCTCGTTTTGGATTGCCAGACGGGCCGCTTCGTTGCAACAAAATATGCCCGGTACAGAAATGTTTTTGACCTTTGTCGACCTCGACTTCAATCCCAAGTTGCCTGCTGTTCAAACCATATATGGGGAAACTTTGTGTACCAATCGCTATTTGGCGGACCAGATGACGGCAGGAACCTTGATGCAAATTGAAGATCGCGCCCCCATTGCTCAAATCGTGTGCTTGGATAAGCCAGTTTCGCAAGTTCATTCCCCAACGGACGGCGAAACTCTGTGGCGCTTGATCTCTCACCTGTCCGTGAATCATCTCTCCTTGACGCAAGGAGAGTCATCTTTGGAGGCTCTCAAGGAAATGCTGCGGCTTTATGCCGGTCCAGAATCGATTTATCGCCATGGGGAGATTAATGCCATCCAAGCGCTTTCGGCGAAGCCAATTGTCCGGCGCGTGGGTGATCAAGCCTGGCGCGGATTTATTCCAGGCGTTGAGGTTTCCTTGACCATGAATGAAGAAGAATTGGCCGGGAGCAGCATCTTTTTGATGGGCTCAGTCTTACGGTATTTCTTTGCCTTACAGGTGTCCTTAAATTCGTTTGTCGAGGTTGTACTTTACAGCCCCCGACGTAAAGGTGAGTGGATGAGATGGCAACCGTTGCCCGGCGAACAGATTCTTCTTTAGAAGAGCAAATTGAAAAAACACCCTATGAGTTTGATTTTCATCAAGCGATTCGGTTGTTGGAAAAAATGCGCCCGGAAGCTCACCCCTTGGGTGAAGGCTCCAATCCCTTAAAAGAGGCGGTGAGTATTGAATCGCGCGTGACGTTGTCTCCTTCGGGCGCAGACATTCAAAGTTTGACCCTTTCCGAAACCGACAAACCACCTGTTCTCACCGTAAATTTCGTTGGCCTTGCGGGCATACAAGGACCCCTACCCACGCCCTATACGGAACTCCTGATGGAGCGCTTGCGTCATAAAGACACGAGCTTTAAAGATTTCCTCGATATGTTCAATCATCGCCTGGCAAGTTTTTGGCATCGCATGCGCAAAAAAATTGTCTTAGGGATTGCGCAAGTGCGCCCAGACAAAACGCCCGCCGGGAAAGTCTTCTTAGATTTGGTCGGAATCGAGTCGGAGCCGTTACGCAATCGATTGGCTGTTTCGGATCAAGCATTGCTCTCTTTTGCTCCCGCCTTTTGGAAGCGCCCGCGATCTATGGTTGGGTTGCAGCGCATGTTGCGGTCTTACTTTGGTTTGCCGATTGTCGTGTCGCAGTTTCAAGGGGGATGGCAAAGGCCCCCAGAAAAGGATTGGACGCGCATTGGGGTAAGGGAGCTGGCGCAGCATCAAGTGTTGGGGAAATCGGCCGTGCTCGGGCAGCGATCTTGGCAACAGACGACCGGCATCGCGCTTCATATCCCGCCACTGACCTATAAGCAATACATCAGCTTTCAACAAGAAACAGCTCTGGAATTTACAGCATTGCGGGACCTGACGTATTTCTATATTGGTTTGGGTCAAACGGTGGATGTCACGTTTGCGGTGCACCGGGAAGAAATTGCCCCGACTCTCCTCAACCGTCAATTCGGCCTGGGGCGAACAACGTGGATGACCCGAGGCGGCGGCAAAGGCTTTCCCAAAGACCCAGAGGTCCGCATGGTCATGCGGCGGGCAGAATATACCCCCTTGTCAATTCCAACTATTCCCGAGATGCGTGTCAAATTGTCGACGCGAGAAGAGCTAAAAATCTAACTCCACCTTCATTCAAATCGTTCCGCAATTCTCTCACCGATGGAGAGGGATACGCTGACTAGCGCTCGCGTGTTTTTCTCTCTATAATCCCCAGAGGAGACCTCAAATGATTGCACGCAATTTTACCTTAGATCCCCAACTGGACGCATCAACGATCCTGGTTCATGATCTGCCCCTGTGTCAGGTTCGTCTGAAAAATGATCGCCGCTTTCCCTGGCTTGTCTTGATTCCGCGACAAGAGAATCTTGTGGAAGTGTTTGATCTCAGTCATACGGACCAGCTACTGTTGTGGTCAGAAATTGGCACGATCGCAAAGCTCATGCATCAGAAATATGACGCAGATAAGATGAATATCGAAATTTTGGGAAATAAGGTCCGCCAACTCCATATCCACATCATTGCCCGCTATAAAGCCGACGCTGCCTGGCCAAACTCCATCTTGAATTTTGGAACCGCTGAGCCGTATGGATCTGATGAGCTGCCCACTATTATTGCGGGGCTTGGGTTTTAGGGGTTGGATTCAGCATTACTTCCTACAGGTATCATTACGATCCCCCATATATGCAAATAAATTCAGTCATTGCGAGCGAAGCACGGCAATCCATGTATTCAAAAATTCTTGGCGCCTCTCATAAGTTGAAAAATTAAATACATAGATTGCCGCGTCCCGCCTGTGCGGTGCACAGGCGCTCCTCGCAATGACATAACGTTTTGAACTATTTCACCACCCCCATTGAAATTCTTGACAATAGTACTATATGTGATACTATAGAGATATGAGTAAGGCAGACAAAAAGCTACTGGCGATGAATGACTATCCATTTACGGTTCGTCATCTCTCAGAAGAAGAGGGTGGCGGTTATCTTGCCGAAGCCTTAGATCTTAACGGATGTATTGCTGATGGCGAGACTATTGAAGAAGCGATTCATAATTTACAAGATGCGATTACGTCTTGGATTGAGACAGCGCGCGATCTCGGCCGCCCCATCCCTCTCCCCTCTACCGATGAAGATTACAGTGGAAGATGGGTTGTTAGAACGCCAAAAAGTGTTCATCACAAACTCGTCGATATGGCAAAAAGAGAAGGTGTGAGCCTCAATACACTCACCGTTAGCCTGTTATCGGAAGGGTTGGGAAACAGATCCGCTCGACACGAATGACGGGGGTGAGGGGTAAATTATTTATGACTATTTCAACCTCTCTCAAATCCTGTTGACGCCTTCTCCAATTCCAGCAAAGCTTATATCAATAACCGAAGAGGAGAACCCACGATGCTCACCACCTATATCGCGATTGGACTCGGCGGCGCGCTCGGCGCCCTATCCCGATTTGGGTTAGGCCGCCTCCTGCCCGCCACCGCCTTCACCCACTTCCCCCTCCAGATTTTTTTGGTGAATGCAATCGGGTGTCTGATGATGGGCGTCGTCTTGGAATCCATGGCGTTTTATGGCGCCCTTTCAGCCCCGATGCGCTCGTTCCTCACCACAGGATTCCTCGGGGGATTCACCACCTTCTCCGCCTTCGCCCTCGAGTTTGGTTTATTGGTCGACAAAGACCTCCCCGCCCACGCCATCTTTTACGCAGTGTCCAGCGTGATGGTCAGCCTCTTCTGCTTCTTCATTGGGATACGCGCGGTACGCCTTGTGGCGCTGGGGTGAGGGAGGGGGAATCGCTCGTTGATAAATTAGGAAACAACTTCCATTCGTATTGCCTCAATTCCTTTGCACTTTCTTCATAAGGACGATTTATGATTTTCTCCATATCTTTGAGAAGATCTATTGACTGACTTGAAGAAAGGCTTCTAGAAGGAATCTCAGGTTTTCCACCACCGACTGATTCTGTTACACTTGGCATGTTTCGAATGCTATGTAATTTTGAGTATTGTTTTTTAAAATCTTCATAAATAGGCTTAATTTCTTCCATGCAGTCATTGTGATTTTTATGACAATAAATGATCGTACCAATCAATGAATTAATACTTCGTTGAGCCGGGTCATAATATGTTTTTAAGGTTTCTCTTTCACTTTTTTGCAATGAAGGAATATCCCTTAAAATCTGATCTGAAAAAGTTTTACTTTCAGCTAGATATGCAACAAGATGCACTTCTTCGATAGGGATAGATCTATGACCCAACCAATTAACTAATACAAAGACTATCAATAATCCCACTATTATAGAAATAGTATCTTTAAGTATCCCCATTCTAAGTGCCCAAGTTCTCCCATTGAACAATCGATTCAGCTAAAGCCTTATATATTCTATCTCGATCATTGTCATTAAGACCTAATTCCCTTGCTACAGCTCTAGCTGTATCAGCAAATCGGAAGAAATCTTTTTGATTTGTTACTGCGTTTCGTAAAGCAATTTCAATTTCTAAACCACCGTCCATTCTTCATCCTCTCCTTCGGCTTATTATGTTTTCATGATTACACTCAAGTTATTAACATTATATTAACCAATGAAGATCTTCCCCAGGATTTCGATTTTATCACCAAGATGGGGTACTAAAAAAAGCCACACATTCGGAATTAGAAAAAAATCCGTCATTGCGAGCGAAGCGCGGCAATCCATGTATTCAAAATCTCCAACAGCGTCTCATAGATGGAATGAGTCAAATACATAGATTGCCGCGTCCCGCCTGCACGTTGCGCAGGCGCTCCTCGCAATGACATAAGGTTTTGAACTATTTCAACCCTTCTCCGCGATCCTTCGACTTCGGAATGGGATCATTGATCCCATTCCCACGCTCAAGGACGAACGGATAGAGGGGGAATACTGACACAACTAATTGAAATTATTGAATTATCCCGCCAACCCCCGAGCTCGCCCCTTAACTTGGCAAGATATCGAACGACGCGTGGATCAGGGTTTTTGTGTAAATTTGTTTGGGCTTCGTGAAGAGCTTTTCAGTCTCCCCTTCTTCCACGATGCGGCCCTCTTGCATGACGATGATGCGATGGCTCATGGCCCGCACCACTTTCAAATCATGGCTGATGAAGAGGTAGGCGAGGTGATACCGCTTTTGAAGATCGCGAAGAAGTTCAATCACTTCCGCTTGAATGGACCGATCGAGCGCGGATGTTGGCTCATCAAGAATCAACAACTTTGGTTTGAGAATAAGGGCCCGGGCAATGGCGATGCGCTGTCTCTGGCCCCCTGAAAACTCATGGGGGTAACGGTGACGGGCTTCCGGCGACAATCCAACTTCCTGCAAGATGGTCTGCACTTGTTTATCCACGGCCTTCCGGTCGAGATTCTTTTGATGAATTTCCAAACCTTCCGCCACGATTTGACCAACGGAAAGTCGGGGATTCAAAGAGCTAAAGGGGTCTTGAAAAATGATCTGCATTTGGGGGCGCATCGGGCGAATCGCCCTTCGGGACAGTCCTTGAAGATGGACGCCGCAAAAATCGATGTCACCCTTGCATTCAACAAGGCGCAAGACCGCATAAGCAAGGGTACTTTTGCCGGAGCCACTCTCGCCCACAATCCCCACGGTCTCTCCTGAGACGACCGAAAACGATATACCATCGACCGCCTTTACATCAGCCGACCCGCGCGTAATCCATGACTTTTTTTGGCCCTTAAAAGTGACTTCAATATCCGTCGTCGTTAAAATTGGCGATCGTGATTTCGGAACAGGGGTGGGATGGCCTTTGGGTTCACAGGCAAGAAGATGTTTGGTGTAGGGGTGCTTCGGCTTCTTCAATACCGTTGCGGTGAGCCCTTGCTCAACCACTTCGCCTTCCCGCATGACCGCAACCGTCTTCGCCATTTTGGCCACCATGCCCAAGTCATGGCTGATCAACAACAACCCCATCTTGAACTGCTCTTGTAAGCGTCGGATTAAATCAAGGATACCCGCTTGAATGGTGACATCTAAAGCGGTCGTAGGCTCGTCCGCAATGAGGAGCTTTGGCTCGCACGCCAAGGCCATGGCGATCATTACCCGCTGACGTTGCCCCCCGGATAATTGATGAGGATAGGCTTGGAGTCGGTTCACCCCATCGGCAAATCCAACCAGATGAAGCAGCTCCACAACGCGATCCTTGGCTTGGATTTTCGTCATGCCTTTATGAATCAGGAGTGGTTCTGCAATCTGCTTTTCGAGAGAGTGTAAAGGGTTCAAAGCTGTCATCGGTTCTTGGAAAATCATCCCGATGTCATGACCACGAATTTTTCGTAAATCCGCCTCGGGCGCATTCAACAACTCCTGTCCTTCAAACAGAATCGATCCGGTCGGATGAGAGGCCATGGGATAAGGGAGAAGACCCAGAATCGATAACGCACTCACCGATTTACCCGACCCACTTTCCCCCACCAACGCCAAAGTTTCCCCTTGCTTCAGGGAAAAAGAGATGTTCTTGACGGCTTCCGTCGGGGGCTGGTTGCGACTGTGAAAATGAACAGAGAGGTTTTCAACTTTTAATAATGTCATCGGGCCATGACCTTACGGGGATCAAACGCATCGCGGACCGCCTCCCCAATAAAGATGAGGAGGCTCAAGAGAATTGCGAGGGAGAAGAAGGCCGTGAGCCCGAGCCACGGCGATTGAACATGGTTCTTCCCTTGGGTTAGTAACTCTCCCAAGGAGGCGGAGCCCGGTGGCAATCCAAAGCCGAGGAAATCTAACGTGGTCAGGGTCGTAATGGATGTGTTCAAGATAAACGGCAGATACGTCAACGTCGCCACCATGGCATTGGGTAAAATGTGACGCCCCATAATGCGCCAAGTGGGCACGCCCAAAGCTTCCGCTGCGCGGACATAATCTAAGGACCGGGTGCGGAAGAATTCAGCACGAACAACCGGCACCAGACCCATCCAGCTGAAGATCAGCATGATTCCCAACAACATCCAAAAATTAGGTTCAATCATACTGGACAAGATAATGAGCAGGAACAAGATGGGCAGCCCGCTCCAAATCTCAATAATGCGCTGACCAATAAGGTCAACCCGTCCGCCAAAGTACCCCTGAATCGCACCCGTCATGACCCCGATGATTGAGGAGAATAAGGTGAGAATCAACCCAAAGAAAATGGACACACGCAAACCATAAATAAGCCGGGCAAGCACGTCGCGCCCCTGATCATCCGTGCCCAACCAGTTGTCGAGAGAAGGTGGCGAAGGGGCGGGAACCTTTAAATTAAAGTTCACGGTGCTGATGTGAAAGGGGATCGGCGGGAAAATCATCCACCCTTTTTTCTCGATGAGTTTTTGCACATAACTATCGCGATAATTGGTGGCGGTTTGAAATTTTCCACCCCATTGTGTTTCCGGATAGGTCTGAAAAATGGGTACGTACCACTTTCCTTCATAGGAAACGACGATGGGCTTATCGTTGGCGATAAATTCAGAGAACATAATGATAAAAAATAAAACCCCAAAAATCCTCAACGACCAATAGCCCCGTCGGTTGGCTTTAAATTGGGCAATGCGCCTTTGCGTGAGGGGTGAAAAGGTCATGCTCGACTCGCTGTCAAATCAATACGCCGGTCAACCAGCATGTAGGCTAAATCACCGATGAGATGGAAAAACATCCCCACCAGGGTATACATATATAAAGTTCCAAACATTACGGGATAATCGCGATTCATGGCAGACTCAAAGCCCAGCAATCCCATTCCATCGAGGGAGAATAAAACCTCAATCACAAGATTTGAGGTAAACAAGATCCCCACGAATGCGGTGGGAAATCCTGCAATCACCACCAACATGGCATTGCGGAATATATGTCCATAAAGAACGCGCCGTTCACTTAACCCCTTCGCTCGGGCCGTGATCACGTATTGTTTGTTAATCTCTTCGAGGAAGGAATTCTTAGTCAACAACGTCAACTTCGCAAATCCACTAATGACCATGGCCAACACGGGCAAAGTTAAATGCCACAAGTAATCTGTTGCTTTTCCAAAGGCGGTCAACTCTTCCCAATTGTCCGACATAAGTCCACGCAAAGGGAAAACACTCCAGAAGCTTCCTCCGGCAAAGAGTAGGATGAGAAAGAGCGCGAACAAGAAAGAAGGAACCGCATACCCAACCACGATGACAGCACTTGTCCATACATCAAAGGTGGACCCATCCCGAACGGCTTTTAAGACACCCAATGGAATGGAGATCAGGTAGACAAGAAGCGTGGTCCACAACCCCAAAGAAAGAGAGACAGGAAATTTTTCCCCGAGTAGAGATATAACGCTCTGATCGCGAAAATAGCTGCGTCCAAAGTCAAAGGTCAGATAATTTTTAATCATGTGGATGAAGCGCAAATGGGCCGGTTTATCAAAGCCAAATTGGACTTCGAGCTCCTTAATAAAAGCCGGGTCAATTCCTTGAGCGCCGCGATAGCTACTCTCGTACCCCCCGGTACCAGCCATGGGCATATGCCCCTCCGCTTGGCCACCGCCGCCAAGGCGCATATCCACATCTGATGATTGTCCGCGAATTTTAGCCAACACTTGCTCAACCGGGCCACCAGGGGCCGCTTGAACAATGATGAAGTTAATCAGCATGATCCCAAACAACGTGGGAATGATGAGCAACAAACGGTGAAAAATATACTTTAGCATTACCTACTATTAAATACCAATTTCCCCATCAATTGAACACAGAAAACACAAAATTTCTCAAACGTATCTGAAAAATAAAGAAGGGATACTATCTAAAGCCCCTAAAACTTATACCGGATGCCAAGGGAGACCATGGGGACATTGCGCCACATTTTATGACTATTGATCAAATAGGCCGTATGCTCTTTGACCGTGTTGACCACCGTTTCGATGTTTCGTCCGGTGCCTGTGAGACTAACCCGTGGACGCACTTTTCCTTGGAACCAAAACCCTGCGTCTGCGCTTAAGCTGATCCCCGTACACCCGAGAGAGCCGGTGTCATATCCAATCCCAAGATACGGCACGATCGCCCAGCGATATTTATAGTTCGCTGTGATGGTTCCATACACACTTGCCGGTTGCCCCAGGAGCGTGCCCGTAACCGTATGGGTCATTTGCATCCGATCGCCGTTATAAGCAATACCACCACTGAACCGAAAGCCATTCTTCCAAGGATTCCAGTCGGCCATTAGTCCAAGTTTTTGAGGTTTAAATCGGATCCTGTCATAGGTTTGACCATCCAGATAATAAGCTCTATAGGAGCGCACCAACCCTGCAGCAATCATCCGTAATTTAAATGTGTTGTTGAAATGATAGCCAAGTTCGAGAACGAGACTTGGAACATAAGCACCCCGAAAACCAATAAACCAACCCGCTTGGGATGCTGTTGGTGGTGCTTCAGCTTTTTCAGATCCTTTGGCATCCGAAGATGAGGACTTCCCAGCAGGTACCTCAGTAGGAGCCTTTTCAGGAGCTTTTGCTGAGGACTTTGTAGACGCCGGGGCTTTCTTTTCTTCTGCAAGAACCCAAGACGAAGATGCCACCAGGAGCATTAAGACCAATCCTGTAGTTTTGTTGAATAAAGTAGCCAAGATTAGTCTCCACAATTTATGTAAAATCCTTTTTATTCTTAGGCAATTATCCCAAAAATGACAAGGGGAAAGTGAATTAGGTTCCCCCATTACTTCACTTTCCCCCACACATACTTCACTGAAACGGTTTAAAAACCAGGATCGAAACCCCCGTTGCAAGAGTAATTTGATCATCTAATTCTAACTTTGCTTGTTTGCCGATTTTGATGAACTCACTCAACGTACGTTCTTGCCCGCCCATGGCCAGGGCAATGATGTCCGAATCAATCAAAAGACTGCCATCCACAGTTTTGGGGAAGACCTTTTCAATTACGAAAATTCGTCCATTTTGTTGGTCTGATAAAGCAGTCCGTGTATTTTTCAAAATCGTCACGCAATCCTCATCCTTCCAGTTATGAAGGACCCGTTTAATGGTATAAACATCCGCCGCGGGCACCACTTCAAAGAAGCTTCCGCCAATCATTTTTACATTTGGCAAAGTACAGTCTTTAACTGTTCCCGCAAGATCGAAAAGGATCCCCTCCAAATTGGGATTCTGCCCTAGCACCCGCGATAAGAGACCTCCCGTTCCCCCGCCAATATCGCAATAACTTTTATGCCCTTTGAAAACTTGCGCCCGAGAGACTTCATCATCTTCTCGTTCAGAAAAGTTTCTCATCCCCTTATTAAACTGCTCCATGGCTTTCGGGTTTTGTTCAAGGTAAGCATAATAATCCATCCCATTCAGTTGATCAAAAGGGGAGTCATCATTCGTCAAAGCCAAACCAACCTGCCCTACAGCTTCCCACCTCTTCTTATCCGACTCTTTTGCAATTGCTGGTTGCAGAGAGTTCTCAGCCGTACTGATCAGAAGCGAAGAATTTTCATTCAATGAAAAGGTCTCGTCATCATTCATAGTCACAATCTGATGATTGGCAAGAACGCGCATCAGACGCTTCACGGACTCTGCTTTGAAACCCTTTCCAGATGCTATATCTGCCGCTGTTTTTGGCTTTCCGTCTTGAAGCACATCAAAAAGTTTGTGCTCTGACGCTACATGAAGCGCCCTTGCGGGAAGGTACCCATAGGCGACCCGTCGCACCACTTGATCCGGTTTCTGATTAAGCGAGATATCCATTGCTTTTGGACAGCTCAACACACCAAGCGTAAATCCTGTTACCATCAAATTTCTCACAATCTTTGTCACAAGACTTTGCTCTGGCGAATGATTCTTCGCAGTCCTTCCTGTATCTGTATTAAGTGTTATAGATGTTTTCATCGTCATTTCTATTCTCCAAGTTTGTTAATTTCCGGCTTGAATTAACCGAATGTTCAATTAATTAATCTGGTTAAAATCCAATGTCAACAAAAAAATTGAACAATCGTTCAGTTTTGTGGTAAACAAGATGTGAAGGAGAGGAAAATGGCACGTCCAAAGGTAGAAAATCACAAAACAGCGGGACTCATTTTAGACAGTGCTGAACGGCATTTCTTACAGAAAGGCTTTAAGGGCACCTCCATTAACGATGTGGCGGACGATGCCAAAATCAATAAAAGCCTGATTTATCATCACTTCAAAGATAAAGAAAACTTATGGAAAGCTGTGAAAGAACGCATCTTGAACGAGGCGAGTCAAAACCAGCTAGAGGACCTTGACTTCAAGCACCCTACTCTCAAACAGTTCCTGGACGTCTTTATTCCCTTTCGATTTCATGTTTATGCGCACTATCCCAAGCTAATACGCTTGATGGAATGGCAACGCCTGGAACCCGATAACGAGGCAATTATGTTCGTCAACAGCAAAGCCTTTGTCGGTCTAGATACACACATCCATGCCCTTCAAAAATCAGGACAAATCCGAAGCGACCTCAAACCCGACGTGATATTTTATGTCGTTTTGTCCATGGCTTCCAATGGTTTTATGGATAAGGTGAAATTTCTTGAAACAGAAAAGGGACGGAAAGATTATCAGAAATTCATCACGGAAAGCCTGATGACAATCCTCAGCCCAAAACCTTGAAGTTTCCTCTATTTCCTTGAAACATCTCAGAAGACTCTTTACGTTTAAGGAAAGGGGAAGTGCTCATGAACCTCATTCTGTTTAGCATCACCGCTCTGATTTGGGGCTCCACATGGCTCGCCATCAAGCTGCAATTGGGCGTGGTGTTGCCTTTATGGTCTCTTGTGTATCGCTTTGGTATTGCAGCCATTCTTTTAATTGCCTACTGCATTCTTACCAAGCGGACGCTTTCCTTTACGCGCACTGAGCATCGGTGGATTGCCACCCAAGCCCTCTTCACCTATTTTCTGAATTACGTCCTGTTTTACTTTGCGACCGATTATTTTATCAGCGGCATTGTGGCCACCTTGTTTGCAAGCATCATGGTGATGAGCATCATCAATGGAAGGATTTTCCTTGGCAACCCTATTGAACTCCGAACGGTGCTTGGGGCCATTGTTGGCCTTTCTGGTCTTGCGTGCATCATTTGGGCGGAAGTGATCCGCCTCTCTGATAAAGATTTTTGGTACATCTTTGGCGGTGTCGTCTTGGGCGTTGCCGGGGCCTACAGCGCTTCTTTGGGACAAATTGTTGTGATGCTCAATGAAAGACGGGGCCTGCCCTTGGTTCAAACAAACGCGTTGGGATTTGCTTATGGAACCTTCTATATGGTTACAGTCGCGCTTCTCTTGAGACAAGCGCCGGGCTTTGACACCTCTTGGACTTACGTGTCCTCCCTTCTTTATTTGGCAACCCTTGGAACGGTGGTTGGATTTTTATGTTATCTGACCTTAGTGACCCGCATCGGCCCTGAGAAAAGCGCCTACGTGTTTGTTCTCATTCCCATCATCGCCATGGGCATTTCTGGCTATGCGGAGCACATGATTTGGACGCCCGAAGCCGTCATTGGAAGCGCACTTGTTCTGATCGGGAACGTCATTGTCATGACCAAAAAAGGGTTTCGTTGGAGATTCTGGACCAGAAAAGAAGTTTCCGTATCTGCAATGGCCTCTGACTAGAAAGTATAAATCCCTTTCTTTACCAAAAAATCAAATGATAATGAACTACTAAATTGCCCTTTTTGATAAATTGACTTTTCCCTTTAAATAATATACAGTTTGTTTTTCAAATTTGCTTTACAAATACGAATGGAATTTATGTTTATGGATCATAAGACTACGTTTATAACCTTGTTTGCAGTGACGCTTTCTTTCTTCAGTCCCCACTATCTCAATGCGATGGAAGCTGAACGTGTCGTTCATTATTTTTCTCCCCCTCAACTGGAAGAAGAAAACATTGGCAAGAAGGTGCTTTGTGTTCGCCCAGTCTATAAGGATGCTCTCGATATAACTAAGGAAGAAATTGGGGAGAAACTGGTTTTTACCAATAGTGGTTATGGCGGATCAGGAATAACCATCGGTGAGGGTGGCGTTGACTACCAATTAGAACAATTTATGAAATTAGACATAGAGAGACAGACCTCTATTACGGTCTTAGGGGCAGGCTGGATCGGCTCATTGACTGCGCTCAAGCTCTACGCCATGGGGTATAAGAACCTTACAGTTTTTGCAGATAATCTATCCGATATTCCTTCCTTCAAGGCAGGAGGACTTGTTTTAACGAGTATGGGCCAATTTCCGTCTGAGTTTGAGAGAACACGCGCCATTGAATTCGGGATCAATTCGTACCAAAAATTCCAACACGCCCTTGGCCTTGATGACCAGCGTCATCCCTTTATTCCATCAGATGGAGATTTTGTCCGTAGGCTTCCCTATTATACTTATGAAAAATCCGAAGGTTTAGAACCTTACGTTAAAGCCGGTATCATGAAATCCGCAATTGATGTGAGGTTGAAAATTCTCGAAACGGGTCTTTCTCATAACCTTTTCTGCTACGAAGAGGGCATATTTGTTAACACGACTTCGGTGCTTCAACACTTTCACGATCTCCTCTTTCGCAAATTTCAAATTCCTTTCATAAACCGGTTGGTTACAGATTTTCGGGATATCTCGAGTCCTGTGATCTTTAACTGTGCCGGTGTGCGCGCCGCAGACATGCCCGGAAGGAAGAACCGAGCCTCCTACATACCCACCCTAGGTCACTTGATTATGGGAAAAGATCAAGAGCCAACCAAGGAAAAAAGTGTCCAAAATTGTATGATCATTGCCGCTGGAGAAAAAAGTACTTTGGATGGCAAGTATTGCCATACATCCTACTATGGGTTTCCAAAAAGCTATACTTCTGGAGATGACACTTATCAGTTTGTCACCGGTGGGACCTATATCCCTGGCGTTTCTGTGAATGAGAAAGGGGAGTTGGCTCAAAACCACTATCCCGAAATGTTCGATGCCGTTTGGGGAAAAGCCAGAAAATTTTATGGATACAAAGAGTAGTGCCTCACTCAGACAAGAGTGGGAGATGGTATGCTTCAACATAATAGCGAAAGTTATTCAAATAATTACGTCATTGCTACGTCGCATTCGCTCCTCGCAATGACAGAGTTAGCACCCTCTTTAAAATCCCAAGCGCTCCTAGTCCGACCATTTAACTTACACTCCTATCCAACACAAAACGTTTTAGCCGACCTAGGGAATGTACCTAGGTCGGGCTTTTAGGGAATTCCCTGGGTAGTTTCTGTCCTCCCTTTTTAATAACCATCCAATCGATACTCTCGAAAACATGAAGAGTTATCGTTTGTTAATTATTAAAAAGGAACAGTTTATATGATAGTATTTAATAAAAATATTTCAAAAATTATTTTCACCGTTACTCTTTCTCTCTTAAATTCTTATGCCCTCAAGGCTATGAATTCTGAGGGAACGGAAGAACGGCCGGTACATTATTTTACAGCGCCACAACTGGAAGATACGAACAGAGGTGAGGAAGTGTATTGTGTCCGCCCTGTCTTTTCAGGATCCTTGGATATGAGTTCTGAAGTGATTGGGGGAAAACACGTTATTTCCACAAGTGGTTTCGGGGGATCAGGGATCACCCTTTCGGAAGGGGCCGTTGAATATCAAATACAAAAGTTTATAACCGAGGTCCTTCCAACATTAAAAAGGGGCAGAGAAACGCCTATAACTGTGCTGGGCGCAGGGTGGGTAGGCTCATTGACTGCTCTCCATCTGCAAAAAGAGGGCTTTAAAAACCTCCATATCATTGCTGAGAGCTTGGAACGGATAACTTCCTTTAATGCAGGGGGCCTCATTGCCCCAGTGTCAATGCAAAACTCTCCCGAATTCCAAGTCCTTGTAGATCAATTCGGCGTTAATGCCTACAAAGGATATCGAGATGCGCTTGCAGGGCGCCATCCATTTATCAACGCGGACAATGGGCAATCTGTCATGCCCGTTCCCTATTATACAGGGGATCGAGAAAATTCTGGGCTAGAACCATATGTTACGGCTGGCGTGATGCGCCCCGCCAAAGATATAAAATTGCAAATACTCGACACAGAAGTATCCCATGATCTTGTTTGTTATGAAGATGGTATTTTTGTGAATACACCTTCCGTTCTCCAGCAATTTTATGGCCAACTCTTCAGGAAATTTCAAATTCCATTAACGCAACGGCTCATAACAGAGTTCTCTGAGATTGAAGACTCAGTGATCTTTAATTGTGCAGGGATACGCGCAGCAGATATGAAAGAGAGAAGACAAATGCGTGATTCCTACCGTCCAACTCTGGGTCATCTAATCATGGGAAAAGATCAAGAGCCAACCAAGGAATTAAGTGTCAAAAACAGTATGATCCTAACCTATGGGGAAGAGACAAAAACCCCTGATGGCTTGAATTGCACAGATTCATTCTATAGTTTTCCAAAGCATTATGGGCCTTACGATGTTGTGTTTGGAGGGACCTTTATCGAAGGGGTTGCGGTCGATCACACAGGTAAACTCGACCCAAAATATAAGTATCCTGAAAAACTCGACCTGATATGGGATTCAACTCGGAAGTTTTTTGGAGCTTCACGTATGTAAATAATTTGATATTAGAAAAGCCTTATGGAATCCATAAGGCTTTTTCTCAACCATTTGACTTTTTTAGATAAATAATATAGTGTGTTCTTCTTTATCATATGAAAATAAAAAGCAAATTAATGACATGCTGAATTCGCATAAAATATATAGTCATGACTTAACAAAGATTAATGATATAGCATTTTCTCGTCGAGAAATTGAAGTCATTTCTTTTTTGATTAGTGGACGATCTGCTAAGAAAATAGCCTCTATTTTGAATATCTCTCCCAAAACAGTTGAGTTCCATTGCGCACGCATCATGCAAAAACTGTCTTGCAACTCTCGAGAAAGCATTATCGATTTTGTGGAAAAGTCTCCCCAATATCATACCTTAAAAACTTATCATACCCGTCTTATTGCAGAAATCCTATTTGAGGATTTGTTGAAAAAACTACCCGAACCATCTGAGACAGAAACCGCTGTATATGTTTGGACGTCCAAAGATCATTTGGAAGAATTAGCTCATTTGAAAAAGCATTTGAAATCAGCAAAATTCAAACTCACATCTGTCAATGTGGGTGAAGCAGGAAGCCAGCTACAAAGTTTGTTCCAAAACAAAGAAGGCACGCTCCTTAAAATCGAAGGGGTGAATGCCACTACAAATAATGAAATTTCGACTCTTTTTTTAGATGAGTCAGCTTTGCCACCAGATGCGTTAAAAAACATATGTTATAATACATTAATTGTTGAAACTGTTCATTTCGATGACTATTTCACTTTATTCCTCTCCGTCCTTAAGGTGTTTTTTTCAAAGAGTCTGCTTAATTCGTTGTTTGGTGATTTTGTTAAGCACCATTTATCTCATAAAAATCAGAACCATACAAAACACCAGGAGAGGAGGTTCAGCGCTTCTTTAAGATTTTCATCTCAGCTGAGAAAGACCTTTTCCAAAAATTCCTCCTGTGCGATCTTGATTGGAATGTTGATTTTAGGTTGTGTCACGTCACTTTTATTAGTCAACTTCTGGAAAAATATACCCACTAATGCAGCAGCCCCCACCCGATTAATTTCTGAGCTATATCTTCCCCCAGAAGACCATCTTCTGAAACGTCAAAAATTACTCTTAAAGATTAAGGAGAGTTTTAACGCCCCCAATAAAATTCAAACAACATTGCTACAGGGTATCGGTGGCTCAGGGAAAACTACTTTGGCTCGTCAATTTGCCCGTTCGAGTTCTTCAGAAATTATTTGGGAAATCAATGCTGAAACGAAAGACACTTTAATAAAATCCTTCGAAAGATTCGCTCGAGCGATCTATAATTCAGAATCCGATGTGAAAGCCTTAGCAGAGCTAGATGAGTTAAAAAGAGATGAGTTTCGAGAAGAAAAACTCATGACATTTATCAAGGAAAAACTAAGGCATCATCCGAACTGGTTTTTGATATTTGACAATATCGAGAACTTTCCCGCCCTCCAAAACTATATACCCAATGACAAAGACGCCTGGGGAGTTGGCTGTGTTTTGTTAACATCGAGGGATCGAAACATACAAATGAACAGTATCGTTCAGCACACAGTTGAGATTGGAGAGCTGAATGAATCAGAAAGATTGTCCCTATTTCTCACAATGTCAGGGAAAAAATCACTCTCAAATTCTGAAGAAAAAATGCGTCTCTTGAAATTTTTAGAGGAGGTCCCTCCTTATCCTCTAGATATATCTCTTGCCGCAAAATACCTTATGACGGCAAATATTTCTTATGAGCAATACGTAAAGAATTTGTCCGAATCAAAAGCTGATTTTATTGACCTACAAAATAGCATTTTGGTAGATTCCGGTTCATACAAAATAAATCGTCTTCATATTGTTGCCCTTACATTAGATAAACTTTTGAAGGAAAATGAAGGGTTTGCAGACCTTCTATTGTTTATATCTTTAATTAATTCTCAAAACATCCCAAGAGAATTGCTCACACACCATCAGAACTCTGTTGCGGTCGATAATTTTATTTACCAAGCAAAGAAATCCTCTCTTGTATCTGAAGATGAGACGTTGGCATCTTCCCCTCAATCAACCTTATCGATGCATCGAACGATTCAGAAAATTTCCCTCGCTTATCTGAAGAAGAAAATCCCCCCGCAGGAAGTTCAGGGTCACATCCTCGAAATTTCTAACACACTCAATACTTATTTAAGTCAAGAGATTGAAAAGGAATATGCACCAACACTCATTCCTCTCACCGCCATTTGCGAATCATTTCTTGAAAACGGGGAGGTGATTCCCGTCCCCATGATGAATTCTCTTAAAATCGGATTGGGTTGGACATATGGGTACCTCGGTGATTATGGACGAGCCAAGCAACTTCTTGAGCACACTCTAAAAGACTTGGAAGGGAACGATTCACAAGACCTGCTGCTAACCTCCCGAGCTCTTGCCTATCTTGGAAACATCTATAGAGAAATTGGTGATTTTAAGGGGGCACTAAAATTTTTAAAAGACAGTCAGACGATATTACTTAATCATTTTTCGCAAAAGGGGAGCGATCTTGGTTTTGTTTATGCCAACCTTGGATACATTCAGAATAATTTGGGAAATAATGATCAAGCAAAAGGTTTGTTAGAAGAAGCTCTTCACCTTTATAGAACACATGTGCCGGATAATCATCTCGGTATCGCAAGAGCCCTTGGGTACTTAGGATATGTTCATAAGGGGTTGGGAAATTACGCAAGAGCTCTGGAGCTTCTCGAGGAAAGTCAAGATTATTATACCAAGCACTCCCCTGATAATAGGGACTTGGTTCGTGTTTTGATGGAGCTTGGTAGCATTTATAAAGAACTTGGTTATTTAGAGAAGTCTAAAACGCTTCTTGAAGAAAGCCTCCATCTTTATAAAAGACACCTCCCCCTTAACCATACAAATGTGGCTTGGGTTTTGGGACGCCTTGGAGGGGCTTATTTAGAACTAAATGAAATGAGTAAAGCCAAAGATGCTTTGGAGAAAAATTTAAAAGGATATTCAGAAGATGGTGAGGATAATCAAGAAAATATAACCAAAATCTTTATTGATTTATCACATCCAATTTTAACGAACCAGTTTCCAGCCAAACAGAAAAATACAGAAAGAACTGGCAGCTATCTTGGCTATAATTATAGAAGTTTGGGGGATTATGTTAAAGCCAAAGACATTTTAGAGAAAGGCCTCCAAACCTATAAAATGCACTTCCCACAAAACCACATTGGCATTGCACGTGATTTAAGCTTGCTGGGATGCGTTCATAAAGAATTAGGGAATTACACAAAGGCTGTTGCTCTTCTTGAGGAGAGTAAAAAATATTATAAGCAATATTTTCCAGACCACTTTATGGAACTCGTAAGCGTTATCATAGGCCTTGGAACATCCTATAAAGAACTGG